>NZ_JAUBTO010000018.1:0-85837 GCF_036702495.1 Microcoleus sp. C2D2
GTCGGGAGTCGGGAGTCGGGGAATGTGGGATTATTGACCTTGACTTTATCATTCCGATGCAACCGGAAACGATATCATTGGTTTTACGGATGATGTGGTTATTGTATTCCTGTGGATGTACAGGGGTTTCCGCTGTTATGAGGTACACTAAAATATCATTGTTGTAGTCAAACCGTCGTCAAGCGTATTCTCTCAAGCTCCGGCAAAAAATAGTGAAGGCTCATTTGGCAGAAAAGATGTCAAGCGAGGAAAGTAGCTACTAGATGTGGAGTCAGTAAAAGTCTAGTCCAAAAACTGGTGAATCTTCAAAAAACCGAGGGCGATTTACAGCCAAAACAGAGAGGAAAACCGCAATTGAGTCATCTGACAAATGCCGAACCATTCGTCAAAGCACTGGTGGCAGAGCACCCAGATGCCAATGCAGGTAGAGTTGTGTGAATTATTTGCTCATCAGACTGGAAATTGGGTGAGCTCCACGGCAATGTCTCGGCCCAAGCAGAAGTTAGGATTAAATCGTAAAAAAAAACATGGTAGAGTAGCCAAGCCGCAACAGAAAGAGTCCAAAAATTAAGAGTATAATATTGGGAAACTATCAAACATATCGAGCCAGAAAACCTGGTATTTTTGGATAAAACTGGGATTTTACGCTCGTTTGACCAGAACTCATGCCCGTTCGCAACCGTTCGAGTATCCTCATTAAAACCATTTTATCGAGCCGCGAAAATTACAGCTATAGGCGCCATTAGTATCAACAAAGTGCTGGCAGTAATGACAATGAATGATTCAATGGATGGAGCAGCATTTGCCGTATTTATTGAGAAGCTTTTGTGTCCTCAATTATGGGCAGGAGCAGTAGTAATGATGGATAATCTACCCGCTCATAAACTAGCATCAATTGTACCAATGATTGAAGCTTTAGGCAGGAGTGTTATTTGTTTATCTCCTTACTCTCGCCTATTTTAACCCTATTGAACTCTCGTGGTCACAACTCAAATCCTTTTTGCTCTGGTTCGCTCCAACTAACGCATCTATGATTGATAGAATAATAGCAGTTGCCCTCAATTTAACAAATTCTCAGCATTTAAGAAATTGGGAAAGCTTGGTGTTGCTATTGTACCTCATAACAGCGGGAAATGCTGTAATTTCATATCCGATTTACATAGGGTGTTTTTTCGGATTTTCTGGATTTCTCGAAGAGGTGTTATTTTTTTAACCGCAGATGGACGCAGATAGACGTAGATAGGTTAGCTTTTTGGGCATCGGATTTGGTATAATTTTCTCTCTTGTTCTCCATACAAGGGCTTTAAGTCCTCGGCGTTTTGTTCGGGCAGCTTGTTGAAAAGGCTGCAATGTCTCAGTTTAACCCTAGCAAATTAATTTCCCGTGTTTCTACAACTAAAAAAACAATGGCGACAGATTGTCTCGTTATTGATGAGTTTTGTTTTAGTTTTGCTCCTCAATAATTGGATTCAAGCCGCGCCTCAAGCCGGCACTCAAATTCTTTGGGATACCTATGGAATTCCACACATTTACGGAGAGAATAGTAAAAGCCTTTTCTACGCTTTCGGGTGGGCGCAGATGCAAAGTCACGGTAATCTGATTTTGCGTCTTTACGGGCAAGCTCGGGGGCAAGCTGCGGAATTTTGGGGCGAAGATTATCTGGAATCCGATCGCTGGGTGCAAACTATGGGAATTCCTAATCGCGCCCAGGCGTGGTATGAATCACAAAATCCCATTTTTCGCAACTATCTCGATGCTTTTGTTGGCGGAATGAATGCCTATGCAAAAAAACACCCAGAGGCGCTCACCAAAGAATTAAAGGTAGCATTGCCCCTCAAACCGGTAGATGTATTGGCACACGCGCAACGCGTCATCAATTTTACTTTTGTAGTCGATCCAGATCGCGTTGAAGATATCGCTGAAAATGATACCCCCAAAGGCTCTAATGGTTGGGCGATCGCTCCTTCCCATTCTCAAAGCGGCAATGCCATGCTATTGGCAAATCCTCACCTTCCTTGGTCGGATTTATATTTATGGTACGAAGCGCAACTGGTTGCCCCAGAAATTAACGCTTACGGAGCGACTCTCGTCGGATTTCCTGTATTAACGATCGCCTTTAATGACAACTTGGGATGGACTCATACTGTCAACACTCACGATGGCTGGGATGCCTACGAATTGTCCCTCGCTAACAATGGCTATCGCTTCAATGGCAAAATCCGAAGTTTTGACAGGGAAGAGAAGGTTTTAAAAGTCAAAGAAAAGAATGGGAATTTGCGCTCGGAATCTCTAGTAGTGCGGCGTTCTGTTCACGGGCCGATTCTCACAGAAAAACAGGGCAAAGCGATCGCCCTGCGCGTTGTCGGACTCGATAAACCAGGAGCCCTTCAGCAGTGGTGGGATATGGCACGCTCAAAGAATTTTTCTGAATTTGAAGCCGCTTTAAAGCGCTTGGAAATTCCCATGTTTACCGTCATGTATGCCGATCGTGAGGGGCATATCATGCACTTGTTTAACGGTCAAGTCCCCATACGCAAAAAAGGAGATTTTAAATACTGGTCAGGCACGATCCCAGGCAATACGTCAGAGACTTTGTGGACCACAAATCATCCCTATGCGGATTTGCCGCGCGTTGTCGATCCGCCCAGCGGTTGGTTGCAAAATACCAACGATCCCCCCTGGACGACGACGTTTCCCAGGCAGATCGCAGCGGATAAATATCCCGCCTACATGGCACCGCGCGGCCCGATAGACTTGCGAGCGCAGCGATCGGCAAAAATGCTCTTAGAAGATAAAAAAATCTCTTTCGCTGAATTGATGCAATACAAACATTCCACTCAGGTAGAACTCGCCGATCGCCTCCTCGATGATTTAATTCCCGTCGCACGGCAAGGCAGTGCTCAAGCGCGCCGCGCTGCGGAAGTTCTCGCCGCTTGGAATCGCAAAGTCGATGCTGACAGTCGCGGTGCGGTGCTGTTTGCCTTTTGGAAACAAGCGATGGATGACGATAAGTTATTCGCTAAACCTTGGAGGGAAGATGCGCCGCTAACGACGCCAGACGGGTTGGCAAATCCTGCGGAGGCGGTGCGGGTGCTGGAAGCGACAGCAACCAAAGTTGAGGTAACTTATGGCGCGTTAGATGTGCCATGGGGGGAAGTCTTCCGATTGCCTGGGGCGGCGAATCTGCCTGCAAATGGAGCTGACGGTGAGTTGGGCGTATTTCGCTCAGTCTGGTTCGCTCCTGGGAAAGACAATCGCTTTCAAGCGGTTGCCGGCGATTCTTTTGTCGCTGCGATTGAGTTCTCGAATCCGGTGAAAGCGATGGCGCTAAACAGTTACGGCAACGCCACTCAACCTGGTTTGCCCCAGGCAGGCGATCAGTTGCAGCTCTTTGCTCGCAAGGAATTGCGCCCTGTATGGCGATCGCGATCGGAAGTTGAAGCTCACCTGAGTTCGCGCCAGAAACTTTAGCAGAAGGAAGAAGGAAGTTCGGCAACGGATTCTGTAACGGATGTAACGGATGTAACGGATTTCAGGAAGAAGGAAGTTCGGCAACGGATTCGCAAGGGCGGATGTAACGGATGTAACGGATGTAACGGATTTCAGGAAGAAGGAAGAAGGAAGAAGTTATATCAAATCTGTTAGCATCGGAATTATTGATATCTCTCTTCTCGACAAGGGCGTGAATCAGCGTCAATCCATTGTCATCTGCGGTTAACACATTCTCTTTTTTTTACCGCAGATGATGGCAGATAAACACAGATTAACGCAGATGAATTAGATCGAGTCCGGTTGCAACATGGATGATTGTTGACTGTTAACTGGATTTTACTCTTCTGATGCTACCGGAATTGATATTAAAACACCTCTTTCCGTTTCCCCTTTACCCATCGCGCAGCAGTCGGCAAGCATACCCACCGACTGCTACGAGCAATAAGCCCAGCGCGGAAATAGCGTATAACAAAGCCATGCCAGCACCGGCACCTGTCCCGATAATTGGGCCAAAAATAGCTGCTAAAAAACCTCCGGGTTGCATGGCGGGTTCAAAGACGCGATCGGCAAGCGGCCCTGCGATCAATAAACCGATCGCTGACGCCAATTGCACGATAACTGCTTTGGTAGCAAAAACGCGCCCCTGTACCTCTGGTGCGACTTTCGCCAGCCAGATCGCCTCGTTGGAACTGCCGAGGATGGGGAAATTGAAAGACGAACAAAATTGAGCGGGAATCCAGATGGAAAGCGCCTGACCGAAAGCAAAGACTATTTTACTCAAGCCCGCGCCTGCCATGCCGAGCAGAAAGCCCCGGATTCGGCGTTTGGGACCGCCCCAAATACTGACGATCGATGCTCCTAAAACGCCGCCTGCGCCGGCGGCTGAAAGAATAGTACCTAGGGTTCTGGCATTGTTGCCGGTGCGTGCCAGTATCATCGGTGAGTAGAGGGCCGCGCCGATGTCGTGAGCGAACCAGAATAGCGAAACTGACACCAGCAAGGCAAGCAGGCTGGGACGCTCGAGGATGTAGCGGAATCCGAAGCTGAGTTCTTGCAACAGGTGGGGGCGAGTCGGCTGGGGATTCGAGGCGATCGCGGGCTGGGGTATTTTGACAGATACTAGGGTGGCGATCGCTATTGTAAAAGTTGCCAGGTCGATCGTAAAAATCCCGCTCAACCCAATCACAGAATAGAGAATCCCCGCCAGCGTCGGAGCAATAATACTCGCACCGTAACTTGCCAAAAAACTTAAACTGCTAGCGCGGCTGTAATGCTTTTCTGGCATCATTGTGGCGATAGCTGCTGAGTAAGCTAACTGCTGAATTTGGCCAAAAATTCCGTTAACTGCACCCGCTACATATATATGCCATATTTGCAGGTTTTGGCTGATATAAAGTAATAGGATAGCGAGCGTTAACAAAGCTGAAACCGCATCACCGATCCCCATCAAAAATTTTCGATTACAGCGATCGACGAGAATGCCAGCAACCGGAGCGAGCAAGATGCGCGGCAATTGAATAAAAAAACTCAACAAAGCCAAAGCCGTCACTTGACTGGTGGACTCCCAAATCCAAATAGTCAGCGCAAACGCCGACATAGCGCTGCCAATCATCGAAGCAGTTTGTCCCAGCCACAGTTGAATAAATTTTTGCATGAAATAGGCGGTTGATAGGATTTAAAATTCAGAGGATAGGGGTTTTTAGGCAGGATAATGACCGAAAGCATCCAGGATACAAGCCCCCGATTCATGCGTGGAGAAATAAAAAACCTGTATCCGAGAAACTTGCCCCCCGAATTTATCCGTGGGGTCAATGCTTCAATCTAAAATCTAAAATCTAAAATCGATTGACACCCGCATAAAATCGCACGCTGCTCTCATTAAAACCAAGGCCATTGCTGGCTAAGTGGAGATAATTCTTCATATTGCTGTCTCGCCTCCTTGCGGTAAAATTTCGCCAAATGCCGCTGCCGCCACATCAGTACACCCGTCATAAACAGTACAATCGCTGCTAATCCTGCGATCGCGTGTGCCAGCCGCAAATAAATTCCGCCATAGCTGCCAATATGTAGCGGATAAAGCGAGTTGAGAATTCGATTTGCTACAGAAGCTGAATTTACACTGTCAGCCTGCAATATTTCGCCACTGTATTGGTCGAGATAAATGGTGCTAATCCCGTTTGGGTTCGGGTCATTGGGAAATTTTTTCCGTACTTTAAAAATTGCTTCAGGCGTCAAAGGCAGAGAAATAAAAGTGGTTTTAGCTTCCGGCCAAACCCTATTAACTTGGTGTACTATTTCGTCAAGATTTTGCCTCGAACTGCTAGAGTGGGGATGAGAAGTCAATGCTGGCTGTGGCTTTTCATTCGTTAGCCAATACAGCGTCGATTGAACCGGCGCGTAAAAAATTATCGCTGTCCCTGTAGCGGAGATGAGCATGAGAAAAGCGACCGATACAATGCCAGAAACGTTATGTAAATCAAATACAGTCCGCTGCCAGTGAGCTTTCCAATTAATAGAAAATCCGCGAGCAAAATTGCGCCAACCCGTCCACAATACCAAGCCAGTAAAAGTTAGTCCTAGCATTACTAGACCGCAAATACCTACAACCAAATGACCGAATTCTCCTCCAGCTAATTCCGCGTGTAACGTCAAAATAAAACCTGTAAAAGTTTGTTTCGTGAGGCGTGTACCCGTAATTTCTCCGCTGTAAGGATTGACATAAACGCTAACTATTTCCTCACTCTTTGACAGCATCCAAACTTTGCAAACTTCCTTGGCTTCTCGCGGCAGAAAGATACTAAGAGCTTGATTTTGCGGATAAGCTTTTTCGACAATTTGCAGGACATTTTCCAGCGGTATCCGTTCGGCTTGAGGAATAACTTGCAGGAGTTGGGGATTGAAGAACCGCTCGATTTCGGGACCGAAAACCAGCAAGCACCCGGTTAAAGCAATTGCTGCTAGAAATATTCCTACCACCAACCCCAAATACAAGTGCAGTTTGAATGCGAGTTTGCGGAACTTCATCTCAAAATTTTCCTCGAAGCCGTTAACTGTTCTCATTGTCTAACCCAAGTTGCTAGTTATAATTAGACGCCCCCCAACCCCCCAAATTTCGGCGGCTTTTAGAGTATTCTTCCCAAATTTGCGGAGGGCTTTTAGAGTTCCCCCCGAAGCTTGGGGGTAAATTTGTAACTAGCAACAAGGGTCTCTCAGAGGGAGAGCCACCCTTGTTATCATTTCCAGAAAAATACCTGATAGCGACTGTTAGGCTGCCAGCCCTTTCCTCGCAATTCCCAACTTTCTCATCAGCATGAAATCCCCAGCCGATAAATAATTACCAGTTAAGGCGGTAATTAACACTGAGAGTCAAACCTCTGCCTGGATAATTAGAGCTGTCCGAGCCAAATCCAGCGATGTATTGAGAGATTACGGGAAAATATTGATTATTCAATAAATTCTCGACTTTGACTTGTAGCAGCCCTTTTCCCAGTTGAATTGTGCTGATGTAATCCACTGTGAGATAGCTGCTAATTGGACCACCATCCGACCCGTCTTTAAAGGCCCGATCGCGATTTCCAGAATATAAGAACTGTAACCGATTGTTCCATCCCTGCAAAGTTTCGTTTTGGAGATAAGCTGTTAGCTTGAGCGGTGGAATTCTGCTGCTATCGAGGGCGAGGTAACTGCCCCTATTCTCCTCAGATTCGCCTTCAATATAAGTAGCAGTACCGCCGAGCGACCATGCTCGTGCAGGTTGCCAATCCACAGTCCCTTCTAAGCCGTAAATGCGTTCTGGGGCGCGCTTTAGTTCCAGGCGGCCTGTGTTGCCAACTGGTTGAAAACTCACTCCTAAATCAGAGGTATTGTAAAAAGCGGAAAGCGACATTTGCACGGATTCCCACGTTCCTCGAATGCCAATTTCGTAGTTGTTGACTTTTTGCGGTTGAGTTACTTCTAACGAAGATTCAATTCCGACAAAATTGTTAGGGGGTTCGCGGAGGATGCGGCCGAAATCGGGAACTGAGAAACCTTGAGCAAAGTTGCCAAATACGTTGAAGTTGTCATTAATTTTATAGACAGCCCCTGTATTAAATAGGGTGGCGTAAAATTTGCGATCGCCTCCTTCGATCTGGCGCTCGTTAAAAGTGGTATAATCATTGACTTCTAACCCGATGCGTTCGTGACGTATCCCGCCACTTAGAATCACGATATCGTCAATATTCCATTCCATTTGACCGAAAAAGCCAAGGCTGTTGTAAGTGTAAGGAGGAACGAAAGGACGCTCGGAGATTTTCCGGTAAACCCGACCACCACTTTCGTCAAATCTCTGCAGGTCGTACAGGTCGAAACGCTGTTTGCTATCTTCAGTAATATAGTCAGAGCCCCAAGTTAATCGAAGATTTTCGGCACGGGATAAAGGAGTGGTGATCGCCAGTCTACCTCCTACCTGTTCGCTCTCGGCTCGCGAACGAGTAACGCCGAGAAATGGACCATAGAACTCGAACGGGCGGTAATCTAAAGGAACACCTACATTGGAATTCGTTCGATAGTAGATTTGACTTTGAAGGCTGCTGCCAAAAAGGTTTTGGTTGGTGTAAGTTAGGTTGAGGAGTGTACTTTTATTTCCCGGTGTTTCCCCGTCGATATCCAAATTTCCGGTTCGGATGGCGCGGGCTTTTTGCCGTCCTTCCTGGTCGTTAACGCTAGAGTCTAGGATCACATTGGGATCTTGGGTTTCCCGATAGTGATTGACAGTTAGTTGCAGCCGCTGTTGGCTGCTCAAATCTACCCCGACTTTGCCCAGCACGTTGAAGAGAGTGCTGCTATCTCCGCCGAGTTCAAAATAGGGAATGCGATCGCCTTTGGCATCGTAAAAAGATCCACTTCTAGAGAGCGAGACAGTGCCGGTCAGATCGAAATTACCCGTTCGGCCAGAAATCGTCTGCTGAGCGTTAAAGCCTAAAGCATCTTCTGTGTTTGTTAAAGCGCTATTGACGCCCACTTCAGTAATAGCAGTTAGCCTTTCCTCAGTTGGCCGACGAGTAATAATATTAATCACGCCACCTGTAGCCTGAGCGCCGTAGATTGCGGTAGACCCCCGCACTACTTCAATACGTTGGATAGCGCTAGGATCGATGTTTCTAAAATTTCTGCCAAAAGATTGAAGGTTGGTCGTTTGCGGCACGCCGTCAATCAGAACGGAAACGTCGCGACCCCGCAAAGTTTGTCCAAAAGTGGCCGTACTTTGAGTCGGGGCCGCAAAACCGGGAACCTCATTTGCCAGAGCTTCCCCGACATTTCTCGATGGCCCTACCTGCTCCTGAATTTCTTCTGAGTCTATCACCGTTATAGAGCGCGGCACGTTTGTCACTCTTTCTGCGGTTCGTGTTGCAGTGACGACGATTTCAACCCGGTCTCTCCCCACCTGTGGCGTCCCCGGTGGCTGCGCTGTCGGCGGCAAGGGTTCTCCGGGTGTCCCCGGTGGCTGCGCTGTCGGCGGCAAGGGTTCTCCGGGCGTCCCTGGTGGCTGCGCTGTCGGCGGCAAGGGTTCTCCGGGTGTCCCTGGTGGCTGCGCTGTCGGCGGCAAGGGTTCTGCGGGTATCTCTACCGGCTGCCCTGTCGGTGGCAAGGGTTCTCCGGGTGTCCCCGGGCGCTGTGTTGTAGGAGCCGGTGCAGGCGTGCGAGCAGTCGTGTCCGAGGTGGGTTTTATGCCCAGAATCAGACCCGCAGCACCAGGAATCACCTGTGCTACTGGTTGACCCCTCTCGCCAATGACTTTGATTCGGATGCTGTTGTTATCTAAAGGAGTAACGGTGATAGAAGCAATTCCCGCAGCCGGCTTGTCTTGACGAAACTCATTTCCCCCCGGCAATCGCAGTTGAGCGGTGATGACATCAGCTTGTAAAGTTTCGCCAAAGGTGGCGCTGAAGACTTGTAGGGGCCTTCCATCTTCAGTGTCTAGAATGATTTCAATGCCTTCTGACGTGGGGTTGAGGCGAACGGCCGTCACCTGCGCGATGTTGGAAGCGCACGCCGGCCCAGCGACTAACGCCGACACGACTCCTGCGAGCCCAAGGCTATTTAATAATTTCTGCGATCTATTCATTACTCTTGAATCAACAATTGATAGAACTTCGGATATGTGGTTTGCGTTGTTTGCACAACATGATTGGTGGCAGCGTTGCTGCTCTTCTGGGCCGGAGTGAAACTGACCTGCGGAAGATACGACCTAGTTGTCGGGCGCACTTCGATCCGATTCTCCCGTCGCTATCCGCCTTTGTCTGGCAGGAAGCCCGTGAGGGCGAACGCCTCTGTCCGGTGGCGCGATCGACGATCTGCCACGGTTGGCACCTTCCTCGGTTAAAGGAAGTAGTCGCTGGGCTGTTAATGAGAAAGTACCTTAATTAGATAACAGAGCGCTCACATCTGTCAAGAGTTAACTAATGAAAACTAATTTCATTTTAAGATAGGGGGTCAGACCCCTCTAGCTAGTTGTGCAGCACTTGCATATTATGGTTGCTGTCAGGGCTAGACAAACGATCGCCTAAAATGCTATGGCAAGAGTTAGAAAAGATTGTCATATAGGAAATGATAGGAGTCAACAAATTTGCTCGACGACTCTTGACAATAAATATCATTTAGCGTAGTATGCTTAAAGTCGATAGCCGTAAAGCCCCTGAAGCTGATATCGAAGCTGGCTCGGACCCAAAATCGCCCCGGAGCCATTGCCGAACAGCGCGATCGACAACAAAACGTGAAAAGAAGCGCTAATACCCGGATTGAAGACTCAAACGCGCTGATGGCAGACTCGTAACGTCCGAAAGCTGTTCACAGAAAGTCTATGTGGAAAGAATTTGGCGGAACAGGTTGGCGTACTGCAAACAAGATTTATTAGGTAAAAAGAATCGATGAGTGACGCAAGCATTAAGGGA
Organism: Microcoleus sp. C2D2; assembly: GCF_036702495.1. Taxonomy (NCBI): domain Bacteria; kingdom Bacillati; phylum Cyanobacteriota; class Cyanophyceae; order Oscillatoriales; family Microcoleaceae; genus Microcoleus; species Microcoleus sp. C2D2. Next base: position 10,425 of record NZ_JAUBTO010000018.1, read on the forward strand.
AACCAACTCACCGAAAGTTGTACCACTTTAGTAGAACTCCTACAAAACAGAGCATTACACCAACCAGAGCAGAAATATACATTTCTGTTAGATGGAAAAACTGAAACCGCCAGTTTGACTTATCGAGAGTTAGATGCGATCGCCCGATCGCACGCCGTGCGACTTCAGACATTGGGAGTCACTGGCGAACGAGCCTTACTGCTTTTCCCGCCAGGATTGGACTATCTCGCCGCCTTTTTTGGATGCTTGTACGCCAAAGTTATCGCCGTTCCCCTCTATCCGCCGAAGCTGAAACGGAATTTAGCGAAAATTAGCGCCATCGCCCTAGATGCAGGAGCAACAGTTGCGATCGCTCCGGCGCGACACCTGGAAAATTTAGAGCAGCTATGCGAGCAAGCGCCGGAACTCAAAGCGATGCGCTGGCTGAGTGCAGAGGCGCTTTCCGATGACGGCGAAAAGTGGCAGCAGCCAGCCATCCATCCCGACGAAATAGCTTATCTTCAGTACACTTCGGGCTCAACCTCCACCCCCAAAGGCGTAATGGTGAGCCACGCCAACGTTTTGTACAACATCGAATACATTCACCGAGGCTTTGACCACGATGCTGAGAGCGTTGCGGTAACGTGGCTCCCCCCCTTTCACGACATGGGGTTAATTGACGGATTGCTCAAACCTTTGTATCTGGGAATTCCCTCTTACTTCATGCCGCCAGCGGCGTTTATTCAGAACCCGATGTGCTGGTTGGAAGCGATTTCGCGCTACAAAGCTACCCACAGCGGCGGGCCCAATTTTGCTTACGACTTGTGTGCTAGCAAAATAAGCAAAATCTTGCTAGCACAATTTGAGGATGATGATTGTGGGGTAGGCGTCCCGCCTGCTGTGAAAATACACCGGACGGGCGGGACGCCCATCCCACAAAACAATCAAAATCATCCTCAAATTGTGCAACGCCAAAAAATGCTCGACTTGAGTAGTTGGCGCGTGGCCTATAACGGCGCAGAACCCATCCACAAAGAAACCCTAGAGCGATTTACCAAAGCTTTTGAGCCCTGCGGTTTTCACGCCGATGCCTTTTGTCCTGCTTACGGAATGGCAGAAACTACGCTAAAAATTGCCACGGTTCGCAGCGGGGAAACACCGACTTTCTTACCTGTTGACGCTGGGGCGCTAGAAAATAATCACATTGTAGAAGTTGTCGAAGGCGAGGTGGGCGCGAGAACTTTAGTCGGCTGCGGTTTCCCTGAATTTGGCACTAAAGTTGCGATCGTCAATCCCGAATCTCTGACGCAGTGCCAGCCGCAGGAAGTCGGAGAAATTTGGGTAGCTGGCGAAACAGTTGCGCGAGGCTATTGGAATCGCCCAGAAGAGACAGAAAAAACTTTTCAAGCATATCTTTCAGATACCAGCCAAGGACCATTTTTGCGAACAGGAGATTTAGGCTTTTTACGCGATCGAGAACTGTTTATTACAGGGCGGCTCAAAGATTTGATTATCATCCGAGGTCGCAATCTTTACCCCCAAGATATAGAAAGAACAGCAGAGCGCAGCCATCCCAGTTTGCGGCAAGGGGCGATCGCAGCATTCTCGGTGGAAGTCGCAGGCGAAGAACAGCTCGTTATCGTGCAAGAATTACAATCTCGCAAAGCGCCGGATAATGCCGAGGAAATTATCAGCGCCATCCGATCCCGCATTGCTCAAGAATATGAAGTGCAAGTTTATGGAGTAGTGCTGATTAAGCCCGGAAGCATTCCGAAAACGACCAGCGGTAAAATTCAACGTCGCGCCGCCTATGCTGACTTTCTAGCTGACAATTTGGAAGTTGTCGCCAGTAGCGTTTTAGAGTTAGCTGATTCGGGGGAAATCGACGATCGACTCACGCGAGAAATTCTGCTGGCAGCAGAGTTAGAAGAACGGCAGCCGCTGCTTGAAGCTTACCTTTGGCAGCAGGTAAACCGCAGGGGAATTCATTCCCCTGCTAATAGCCAAAGTTGGCTAAAGGCGACTGAAGAGGAATCTTCAATCCACTTCAGTGCCAGGGAGAAAACACAAAATATTATCGATCGACCGCTCAGTAGCTTTGGACTAGATTCTTTAAGAATTTTTGAGTTAAAAAATCAAATAGAGAGTGACTTGGGCGTTACTGTATCGGTTGCCGATTTGTTTGAGGATAGGAGCATTGCTCGACTGGCAGTGCAAATTCTAGAGCAACTGACAGGAAATACCAAAGCAGCCGTCATTGGACCAGTTTCTCGCTCGCGCCATCTTTCCCTGTCTTTTGCCCAAGAACGCTTGTGGTTCTTCGACCAATTGGAACCGGGAAACCCCTTCTACAACCTCTGCGGTGCGGTTCGGGTGACGGGGCAACTTAATGCAGAAGCACTCAGACAAAGTATTGAGAAAATTATCGAGCGGCACGAGGTTTTGAGAACTGCGTTTGCCGCTGTGGAAGGGCAACCGATACAAGTTGTCGCTGCTGCGGGCGATTGGACGCTGCCGCTGATAGATTTGAGCGCGAGCTCCCCAGACGATGGCCAGGCCGAGGTGCAAAGGCTGTCTGCGTCCTCCGCGCGAGAGCCCTTTGACTTGGGGCAAAGCTCTTTGCTGCGCGCCAAACTGCTGCGCCTCGACGAAACAGAGCACGTCTTACTTTTAACCGTGCATCATATTGTTTTTGATGGTTGGTCCCTGGGCGTATTTCTCCGGGAGTTGGCAGAATTTTATCAAGCTTTTTCTAGCAATGATTTACCCTTGCTTTCCCCGCTGCCAATTCAATACGCCGACTTTGCCGCATGGCAGCGCCAGCAGTTGCAAGGAGAAATATTAGAGAGGCAACTGGGTTACTGGAAGCAGCAGTTAAGCGGCAGCTTGCCGATTCTAAATTTACCAACAGACTTTCCTCGCCCCGCCGTTCAAACGTTCCAGGGTGCGAGACAAACTTGGGAGTTGCCCAAAGATTTGAGCTTGGCGCTGGCCGGGTTGGGCCAGCAAGAAAAAGCCACCCTATTTATGACGTTGCTGGCAGCCTTCAAGACGCTGCTTTATCGCTACACGGGGCAGACAGATATTTTAGTTGGCTCTCCCATCGCCAACCGCAATCGCAGCGAGGTAGAAGCATTAATTGGATTTTTTGTCAATACTTTAGTGCTGCGGTCTGACTTAAATGGAAATCCGACTTTTCGAGAGTTGCTAAGGAGCGTGCGAGAGGTGGCATTAGGCGCTTACGCGCATCAAGATGTACCGATTGAGAAGCTGGTCGAGGAGTTGCAGCCAGAGCGAGATTTGAGCTACTCGCCGCTGTTTCAGGTGGCGTTTGCCTTGCAAAACGGCTTGACGCAGACTCTAGAATTGCCAGGGCTGACCTTAAATTCCCATGAAATTGATACCGGAACCGCTAATTTCGACTTGATGCTATTTTTGGAAGAAACTGAGCGGGGGTTGACGGCGACGTGGGAGTACAGCACGAACCTGTTCCAACCCAGCACGATCGCGCGGATGCACGGGCATTTTCAGATTTTGCTGGAAGGAATTATCGCTAATGCCGATCGGCGCCTGGACGAGTTGCCATTGCTAAGCGATCGCGAACGGCATCAACTGCTAGTTGAGTGGAATAATACGCAAGTCGATTATCCAAAAGATTCCACCATTCACCAATTGTTTGAAGCGCAGGCAGAGCAGACGCCGGATGCCATTGCAGTCGTATTTGAAGACCAAAAACTAACCTACGGCGAACTGAATAAACGAGCGAATCAAGTCGCGCACTACCTGCAAAAACTCGGTGTAAAACCTGAAGTCCGCGTCGGAATTTATGTCGATCGCTCCCTAGAAATGGTGGTGGGATTGCTGGGAATTATGAAGGCTGGCGGCGCTTATGTTCCGCTCGACCCGGCGTATTCAAGTGAACGCTTGAGCTTCATGCGGTCGGATGCCCAGGTTCAAGTGCTGCTGGCGCAGTCGCATTTAGATGAGGAGATTCGCGATCGGGCGCAGAGTGTAGTTTTCCTTGATTCAGACTGGGAAAACATCGCTCACGAAAGCAAAGAAAATTGTTTGAGCGATGTAACACCCGATTGTCTCGCTTATGTAATCTATACGTCAGGTTCGACAGGGAAACCCAAGGGCGTTCAAGTCAACCATCGCAGCGCCGTTCATCTTTTTGCAGCCACTTCCCCCCTATTTAATTTTAGCGAGCGCGACGCTTGGACAGTTTTTCACTCTTACGCTTTCGACTTCTCCGTATGGGAAATTTGGGGAGCGCTTGTTCACGGCGGAAAGCTGGTGATCGTCCCTCTGGAAGTGACTCAATCGCCTTCCGCTTTTTACCAATTGCTGTGCTCCGAGCGAGTTACCATTCTCAATCAAACTCCTTCAGCAATTCGCCAACTGATTGACGCTCAAAAAACTGCAGATCGCGAGCCAAAATGGAGCCTCCGCCTAATTATTTGCGGCGGAGAAGCTTTGCCTGCAGAACTCGCCTCTGAGTTGCTGGAGTGGAACCTCCCCCTTTGGAACTTTTACGGCCCCACAGAAGCCACTGTCTGGACAGCCATCCATCCGATAAAATCCGTTGAATCAAAGCGCGGTTCGATCCCCATTGGTCGCCCTCTTCCCAACACCCAGCTCTACATTCTGGACGCAAATTTGCAGCCGGTTCCTGTAGGCGTTTTGGCCCAACTTTATATCGGCGGCGCTGGCTTATCCAGAGGCTATTTGAACCTACCCGAACTAACTGCCCAAAAGTTTATTCCCAATCCCTTCAGTCAGGAAATCGAGGCGCGGTTGTACAAAACTGGAGATATTGCTCGCTACCTGCCAGATGGAACGATTGAATTTGTAGGCCGCAGCGACAATCAAGTCAAAATTCGCGGTTTCCGAATTGAACTGGGCGAGATTGAAGCGGTACTGAGCCAGCATCCAGCAGTGCGGGAAAGTGTAGTGCTGCTTGGGGAGGATAATTCAGGCGAAAACGGCTTGGTGGCTTATATAGTTTCTAGCTCAGAATTCAGCACTGGGCAGCCATCTTTAATTAGCAAACTGCGTGGCTGTCTCAAAGAAAAGCTGCCACAATACATGATTCCTTCAGCCTTCGTGCTGCTAGAGGCTCTGCCTTTAACATCTAATGGAAAAATCGATCGCCGATCGCTCAGAGTTCCCGATGTAGAAAGCTCGGAATTAAACGCAGCTTTTGCACCTCGCACTCCGGAAGAACAGTTACTCGCTGAAATTTGGAGTCAGGTTCTCGGCGTCAAACAAATAGGAATTGGCGACAATTTCTTCGAGTTGGGAGGACATTCCCTGCTAGCAACGCAACTGATTGCTAAAGTTCGAGAAGCGTTTCAGGTAGAGTTGCCGCTGCGCAGTTTGTTTCAGTCTCCGACGGTGGAAAGTTTGGCATCCGCGATCGCCATCGCTAAAGTGCAGCAGGCGATCGAACCTCGCCCCATTGCCCAACTGCCTGCAATCGTCCCCGATCCTCAAAATCGCTGGGAACCCTTTCCGCTCAACGAAATGCAGCAGGCTTACTGGATCGGGAGAAATAGCTTTTTTGAAATGGGGAATGTCGCCATTCACGGCTATGTAGAAATTGAAGGCGACGATATAGATTTAGAGCGGTTTAGCCTCGCGTGGCAGCGAGTGGTGGAACGCCACGATATGCTGCGCGCGATCGTCCATCCAGACGGGCAACAGCAAATTTTAGAAACAGTGCCAGCTTATGAAATTCGAGTATTAGATTTGCGCGGGCAAAGCCCAGAGGCGGTGAATTCCCAACTCGAAGTAATTCGCGAGTCCCTGTCTCACCAAGTGCTGCCGCTCGATCGCTGGCCGCTTTTCGAGATTCGCGCCTCGCTTCTGAGCGATCGCCGCATCCGCTTGCACGTCAGCATTGACGCCTTGTGCATTGACGGTTGGAGCTATCAAATTCTCTTCGGAGATTTGGTGACGTTTTACCGCAATCCCAACGCAGCGATCGCGCCTTTGCAACTGTCATTCCGCGACTACGTTATAGCTGCGATCGCGCTCCAAGATTCCCCATTTTTCCAGCAATCTTTAGAGTATTGGAAAAATCGCCTCGCGGCTTTGCCGCCAGCGCCCGAACTGCCCTTAGCCAAGCATCCGAGTTCCCTGACACAGCCTCGCTTCAAGCGCTGGAGCGCTCAGCTAGAGCCGGAAACGTGGAAAAAACTTAAAGCCAGAGCCGCGCGATCGGCGCTTTCTCCGACAGGCGTTTTGCTGGCTGCTTATGCCGAAGTTCTGGGCCTGTGGAGCAAAAGCCCTCGGTTTACCCTCAACGTGCCGCGCTTCAATCGCCTTGTACTGCACCCGCAAGTCAACGACATTATCGGCGAGTTTGCCTCGTTTACTTTGCTGGAGGTAGACAACTCGCGCCGAGAAAGTTTTGAAGTTCGGGCGAAACGCCTGACTCAGCAGCTTTGGCACGATTTAGAGCACCAGTACGTCAGCGGCGTGCGCGTTCTGCGAGAATTGGCGCAACTGCTGGGAAGAACATCGGCGGCACCGATGCCAGTGGTATTCACGACTAATCCGCAGAATAACCCCGGACAAAGCGATTCTTCCATACTGAGCGCGATCGCAGAAATCGGAGAGGTTGTTTACGTCGTCGGTCAAACTCCCCAAGTTTGGATAGACAATCAGTACAGCGAAGCTGGCGGCACTCTGTTCTTGAACTGGGATGCGGTGGAAGAACTCTTCCCCCAAGGGCTAATCGACGATATGTTTGATGCCTACTGCGGCCTGTTGCAGCGCCTCGCGGGGGAGGAGTCAGCTTGGCAAGAAGAGGCGCAGTTGCAGCAGCAAGCCGTCGCTAACGGCATCGAAGCACCGATTCCCGATGTATTGCTGCACGAGTTGTTTGCTCAGCAAGTAGCCTCGCGATCGCAGCAATCCGCCGTGATTACTTCAACGCGTACCCTCACCTACGAGGAACTATATCTGCGATCGAATCAAGTCGCTCACCGATTGCGGAAGCTGGGAGCTCGCCCCAACCAGTTGGTTGCCGTCGTTATGGAAAAAGGGTGGGAGCAAATCGTCGCTGTGCTGGGCATTCTCGCATCCGGGGCTGCTTATTTGCCCGTAGATGCTGCGCTGCCAAAAGAACGGCTGTGGTATTTGCTGGAAAATGGCGAAGTTGAGATTGTTTTGACCCAATCTGAGTTAAATCAGCGATTGGAATGGCCGGAAAATGTGCGGCGAATTTGTCTCGATACCGACGAATTGGCTACCGAAAGCAGCGAAGCTTTGGAGTCGGTGCAGGAACCGGAAGATTTAGCTTATGTGATTTATACTTCTGGCTCAACTGGCTTGCCGAAAGGCGTGGCGATCGCGCACCGAGGTGCAGTTAATGCGATCGCTCAGACCAATCAAGTGTTTAATGTGGCCGAGTGCGATCGCGCGATCGCAGTCACCGCACTGCACCACGATATGTCGGTTTACGATATCTTCGGCATCCTAGCGGCCGGAGGAGCGATCGTCATTCCCGATGCCTCACAACGGCTAGACCCCGCTCACTGGGCTCAATTGATGGTAAAAGAGCGCGTCACCATTTGGAACTCGGTTCCCCCGATGATGGAAATGCTGCTCGATTACGCTGCCGGACGTTCTGAGGTGTTGCCAGAGTGCTTGCGCTGGGCATTTCTCGGCGGAGACTGGATACCGATAACGCTCCCTGAGAGGTTAAGTGCGATCGTCAAAGGATGTCGCGCTGTCAGCGTTGGCGGGCCAACCGAAACTACCCTTTGGAACATCTGGTATCCGGTAGAAACTGTTGACCCTTCTTGGAAGAGCATTCCCTACGGATCGCCGATCGCCAATACACGCTATTACATTTTGAATGAAAGGCTCGAAGACTGTCCCGTCTGGGTTGCCGGTGAGATGTGCTGTGCCGGAGTTGGACTGACAAAAGGATACTGGCGGAACGAAGAAAAAACTCGCGCCAGCTTCCTCACGCACCCCGTCACGGGCGATCGCTTGTACCGAACGGGAGATTTAGGGCGCTTCCTCCCTGACGGCAACATCGAATTTTTAGGACGAGAAGATTTCCGCCTTAAAATTCGAGGATTCCGCATCGAAGCAGGAGAAATTGAAGCTGCTTTGAACGAGCACCCAGCAGTCAAGGCATCCATTGTCACCGCATTCGGAGAAAATCACAGTCAAAAGCGCTTAGTAGCATATATCGTTCCACAACAAAACGCTGCCCCGGCGGTTGAAGAATTGCGCCAATTCCTGAGCGAAAAACTGCCAGATTATATGGTGCCTTCTACATTTATAATTCTGGACGCGCTGCCGCTTTCGGCGAACGGCAAAGTTAACCGCAAGGCACTGCCAGAACCGGATGCCGCAATTCCAGAAGCAAAGATTTTTGTCGGACCGCGCACCCCTATTGAGGCAATGTTAGCGAGAATTTGCTGTGAGGTTATCGGCATCGAACAGTTAAGCATTACCGATAACTTTTTTGAACTAGGAGGAAATTCGCTCCTGGCAATTCAATTAGCAGCAAAGGTACGAGAATCTTGTCAGATAGAGTTGCCTTTGTGCGATATTTTTGCAGGACGATCGCTCGCCGTACTTGCCGAAAATATTTCTGAAGCCAAAAACCAAAATGCGGCCGTTGAAGAACCCGCGATCGCGCCCGTTTCGCGATCGGCGTACCGCATGAAACTGTCATCTTTGCGCTAACCACAAATCAGTGATGAGTCATGGGATTGCAGCCCATAACTCATAACCACTCTCCAAATATCGGCTGCAATCCCAATTACCAATTACCAGTTACTAATCCTATGACGGTGCATTTTTCCGAAAAACCTCCAACAGATACTCGCGACTCTGCGAATGCTTCAGAAGAAGAAGTGTTTGCATTTCCCACCTCTTTTGCCCAGCAAAGACTGTGGTTTCTTGACCAATTTGAACCGGGAAACCCTTTTTACAACCTTCCGGCGGCTGTGTTACTAAAAGGCAGGCTAAATGTAGTAGTGCTAGAGCTAAGTTTCAAGGAAATTGTGCGCCGTCACGAAGCTTTACGGACGACATTTGCCACTGTAGACGGTCAACCCATGCAGGTGGTTGGTGAGAATTTTAATTTCGGGCTGCAAGTTTTAGACCTGCAACAATTGGCGGAAACTGAGCGACAAGAAAAAGTAAAACAACTGGCGGCCGAAGAAGCTAGCAAACCTTTTGACCTAACCAAAGGGCCACTGTTGCGAGCTAGTTTGCTACAGTTAGATGCTGAGGAATATGTCTTGCTGCTGACGCTACACCACATTATTTTTGATGGCTGGTCAATCGGAGTCTTTATCCAAGAATTAGCAGCACTTTACGAAGCGTTTTCGATTGGCAAACCATCCCCACTTCCCGAACTTTCCATCCAGTACGCCGATTTTGCTATTTGGCAGCGGGAATGGCTTGCGGGCGATCGCTTGCAAACTCAACTTAACTACTGGAAAAAGCAGCTCAGTGGCGCTCCCCCCTTGCTGGAATTGCCAGCCGATCGCCCCCGCCCCCCGGTGCAAACCTATCGGGGCGCGAAAGAATCATTTCTCATCCCCAGAACGCTAAGGTCAGCCCTCAAAAAGCTCAGCCGCCAGGAAAATGCCACCCTGTTTATGACGCTGCTAGCAGCCTTTAAAACGTTGCTCTATCGCTATACAGGACAGGCAGATATCCCCGTTGGCTCTCCCATTGCCAACCGCAACCGAGCGGAAATTCAAGGGCTAATCGGGTTTTTTGTCAATAGTTTAGTATTGCGAACTGATTTGTCAGGTACTCCCACTTTTCGGCAGTTGCTCGCTCGCATTCGGGAGGTGAGTTTAGAAGCTTACGCTCACCAGGATTTGCCGTTTGAGAAACTGGTTGAAGAGTTGCAACCCGATAGAAATTTGAGCTACAATCCACTGTTCCAAGTTGCTTTTGTTTTGCAAACTCCACCTGTTGCTGCGGAATCAATAGCCGGACTCAATCTCACTCTGTTAGATGTTGAGAATCAGACAGCAAAAGTAGACTTAACGCTGTATTTAGAAGAAAAGCAGGAAGAAATTAGCGGTCACTTTGAATACAGCACAGATTTATTTGATGCGGTAACTATTAGGCGGATGGCGGGGCATTTTCTCACGTTGCTGGAGGGCATAGCTGCCAACCCAGAGCGGCGGATTGAAGAGCTACCGTTGCTGGGGGAAAAAGAGCGGCATCAGTTATTAGTAGAGTGGAATGACACCAGGGCCGATTATCCGGGCGATCGCTGCATTCATCAATTATTTGAAGCGCAGGTCGAGCGAACTCCCGATGCCATTGCAGTCGTATTTGAAGACCAACAAATCACCTACCGCGAGCTGAATGAACGAGCCGATCAACTCGCCCATTACCTGCAACAACTCGGCGTCAAGCCAGAAGTTTTGGTGGGAATTTGTGTCGAGCGTTCCCTAGAAATGGTGGTCGGACTTCTTGCCATCCTCAAAGCGGGTGGCGCTTACGTTCCCTTCGACCCGGGCTATCCGCCAGAGCGCCTCGCCTTCATGCTAAAAGATGCGGCAATTCCAATTCTCTTAACTCAGAAACGGCTGTTAGAAACCCTGCCGGAAAACAGCGCCCGCGTCGCCTGCTTGGATGCCGACTGGGAAGCCATATCCAGCAGTACCGCTCCAGCCGCTGGCTTACAAAATTCTGCCAATTTAGCCTATGTCATCTATACTTCAGGCTCAACAGGAAAACCCAAAGGGGTGCAAATTTCCCACGCTGCCGTCGTCAACTTTTTGACTTCTATGGGCCAGCAGCTCGCGATTGCAGACCGAGATATTTGGCTGGCAGTCACCTCCTTATCTTTTGACATTGCAGCCCTGGAGTTATTCCTGCCTATTACAACAGGTTCTCGCGTCGTTCTCGCCAGCCGAAAAGTGGCATCTGACGGACAAAAACTGTTAGAAATCTTAAATAATTCTGGCGCAACCATTATGCAAGCTACTCCAGCCAGTTGGAAAATGCTTTTAGCCGCGGGATGGCCCGGAAGCGAGGGATTAAAAATACTGTGCGGGGGAGAAGCTTTACCCCAACAGCTCGCCAATCAGTTGCCGTTGCGGGGCGCTTTGGTGTGGAATTTATACGGCCCGACAGAAACCACCATCTGGTCTACTCTCTATCAGGTTGACCGCAAAGATGAATCAGTTTCTATCGGTCGCCCGATTGCTAACACTCAAATTTACATCTTAGACCGCTATTTAATGCCGGTTCCCGTTGGCGTTTTTGGCGAACTGCACATCGGGGGGGCTGGCTTATCTAGAGGCTACCTAAACCGACCGGAACTGACCTCCGTGAAGTTTATTCCTAACCCCTTTGCAGAGGGTGGAATATATGCTTCATTCATCCTTCATCCTTCATCCTTCATTCAATCAGAACGCCTCTATAAAACAGGGGACTTGGCTCGCTATCTCCCCGACGGAAATATTGAATTTATGGGGCGCAGCGACCATCAAGTGAAAGTACGGGGTTATCGAATCGAGTTAGGAGAAATTGAGGAAGCTCTCAGACAGCACCCCGCTGTGCAAGATGCTGCGGCGCTCGCGGGCGATGACGGTTCCGGCAACAAGCGCTTAGTCGCTTATGTAGTGCTTAACCAAGACAAACTTCCCAGCATCAGCAACCTGCGCGGCTACCTGCAAGAAAAGCTGCCGGAATACATGGTGCCTGCTGCCTTCGTGATGCTGGAATCCCTGCCTCTAACTCCCAACGGAAAACTCGATCGCAAGGCACTTCCCGCACCCGATCGCGATCGCCCAGAACTCGAAGAGGCATTCGCCGCGCCAAGCACGGCTATTGAGAAAACTTTGGCAGAAATTTGGGCGCAAGTATTGGGGTTAGAACAAGTGGGAATTGACGACAATTTCTTTGAATTGGGCGGCGATTCTATCCTCAGCATTCAAGTCATTTCTAAAGCCAATCAAGCGGGGTTGCGGCTCACTCCAAAACAACTGTTTCAACACCAAACCATTGCACAGTTAGCAGCCGTCACCGATACAGTTGGGACCAAAAAATCGGAACAGGGATTAATCATTGGCGAAGTTCCTCTGACACCGATTCAGCACTGGTTTTTTGAACAAAATCTCTCCGATCCGCACCACTGGAATCAGGCGGTGCTTTTAGAGTTGCAGCAACCTCTCGAACCTGCATTAATTGAGTCAGTTTTGCAAGAAGTGCTGAAGCACCACGACGCGCTGCGCCTGCGTTTTGCGCGAGGAGAATCTGGCTGGCAGCAGGATCTTGCCAATCCCGACGAGGTTGCTCCGTTTACCTGCATTGATTTGTCGTCGCTACCTCCAGAGGAACGAGAAGCCGCTTTCCAAACCGCGGCCACTCAGTTGCAAGCCAGTTTGAATTTGTCAGAGGGGCCATTACTTCGCGCTGCCCTATTTGACTTGGGCAAACATCAGCCAAATCGCTTGTTATTGGTTATTCATCACTTAGCGGTTGATGGGGTTTCGTGGCGAATTTTAATTGAGGATTTCCAGACAGCTTATGCCCAGATTAGCCGCGACGAAAGAGTCGCGCTCCCGCCCAAAACAACCTCATTTAAGCAGTGGGCAGAACGCTTGCATCAGTGGGCGCGATCGCCCGAATTGCAGGGAGAGTTCGATTACTGGCTCGCCCTTTCTCACCTACCAACTTCTCGCTTGCCAATTGATTTCCCCACAGCAGCCAATTTAGTCGCATCTGAAAAGACAGTCTCCGTTGCTTTGAGTGTTGAAGAAACACAACTGCTCCTGGAAGAAGTACCTGCCGCTTACCGCACTCTAATTAATGATGTATTGCTAACTGCTTTAGGTCAAGCATTTGAACGCTGGACTGGCAATAACTCACTTTTACTTGACTTAGAAGGTTCTGGGCGCGAAGATATATTTGAAGGAGTAGATTTGTCGCGCACAATCGGCTGGTTCACAGCAGTTTTCCCCGTCCTGTTAAATTTAGAAAAACCTTGCGATCTAGGGGTAGCCCTCAAATCAGTGAAAGAGCAATTACGTGCTGTGCCAAATCGTGGTATTGGCTGCGGTGTCCTAGGATATTTAAACCAAGAAATTTCTAAAAAATTGCACAAATTGCCGCAATCTGAGGTAAGCTTTAACTATCTCGGACAGTTAGACCAAATGCTGCCGAAATCTTCTTTGTGGATGCTGTCCTCCGAGCCTAGTGGCCCCATTCGCAGCCCGCGCGAAAATCGGCGTTACCTACTGGAAATTAACGGATTTATTGCCAGCAGCAAGCTGCAATTAGATTGGACGTACAGCGAAAACATTCACCGACGAGAAAGCATTGAAAATTTGGCAACGGGCTTTATAGAATCGCTGCGATCGCTAATTCAATACTGTCAGTCCCCCGACGCCGGCGGCTGCACTCCTTCTGACTTTGCAGAGTTTAAGTGGAGCCAGTGGGGCCAGGACGATTTAGACAACATTACCGCAATTTTGGGAGACCTGTAAGATGAGCAAAGGCAATATCGAAAATTTTTATCCCCTCTCCCCAGCGCAGCAGGGCATTCTCTTTCATTCCCTTTACCAGCCAGAATCGGGCGTATATTTCGGGCAACTGCTGTGCGTCTTGCGCGGCGATCTCAATGTTTCTGCGTTTAGAAATAGTTGGCAAAAAGTTGTAGACAGGCATCCGATTTTGCGGACTGGTTTCCTGTGGGAGAACGTAAAAGAACCCGTGCAAGTTGTCCGCAAGCAGGCTCCCTTATCCTGGCAGCAAATGGACTGGCGATCGCGATCGGCCTCCGAACAACAACAGCAGCTAGAAAATTTCCTAAAAGCCGATCGAGAACAGGGCTTTGACTTGACATCAGCTCCCTTGATTCGCATTGCGCTAGGGCAGTTACAGGAAGATGCTTTCCAGTTCATTTTGAGCTATCACCACTTAGTTTTAGATGGGTGGTCGCTGGCGCTCGTCTTTAAGGAAGTTTTTGCCTTTTACCAAGCAGAATGCCAGGGGGCGGAATTGGAACTCAAGCGCCCTCGCTCTTATCGAGATTACATCGCCTGGTTGCAGCAGCAAGATTTAGCTGAGGCGGAGTCCTTTTGGCGGCAAACACTCCAAGGATTTACGGCACCCACGTCGCTTGTTGTTGGTGGAAAATTGAGTCGCAAAAGCGGTGAAGGGAGCCGGGGCGAAGCTGAAATCAAACTTCCTAATCTAGCGCCTCTACAAGAATTAGCGCGACAGTACAAGCTGACTGTAAATACTCTCGTACAGGGAGCTTGGGCGCTACTTTTGAGCCGATATAGCGGTGAAGAAGACATAATTTTTGGCGTAACGGTTTCGGGGCGTTCGCCTGAATTAATCGGGGCGGAATCGATGGTTGGGATGCTGATTAATACTCTGCCTGTCAGAGTATCAGTGTCCGCTGAAGACTCAATAATTTCGTGGTTACAGCAATTGCAAAGCCACAGCATGGAAGTGCGCCAGTACGAATACTCGCCTCTGGTAGAAATTCAGCAGCGGTGGAGCCAAATTCCTCTCAATACGCCACTATTTGAAAGTATCGTCGTATTTGAAAATTACCCCGTCGATCCTTCATTGCAGGGCGGAAAAAATGACCTAGAGATTGGCGACGTGCGATCGGTTGACAGCACGAATTACCCCATCGCATTGATGGCGATCGCGCAATCGGAGTTAGCGCTCAAAATTATGTACGATCGCAGCCGCTTTGAACAAGGCGCGATCGAGCGGATGCTGGGACACTTGCAGGTCTTACTAGAAGGGATGGCGGCAAACCCTCACCAGCCTTTGAAAAATTTACCGCTGCTAACGCCAGCCGAAAAGCAGCAAATTCTTGTTGAGTGGAACGACACCAAAGCTGACTATCCCCAAGATCGCTGTATTCATCAATTATTTGAAGCGCAGGTCGATCGAACTCCCGATGCGGTTGCCGTAGTATTTGAAGACCAAAAACTCACCTACCGCGAGCTGAATAAACGAGCGAACCAACTCGCGCATTACCTGCAACACCTTGGCGTCAAGCCAGAAGTTTTGGTGGGAATTTGTGTCGAGCGATCGCTTGAGATGGCGATCGGCATTCTCGGTACTCTCAAAGCTGGGGGCGCTTATGTTCCCCTCGATCCAGGCTATCCATCAGAGCGATTGGCTTTCATGTTAAAAGACGTTCAAACGCCTGTGCTGCTCACACAAAAGCATCTGGTAGAAAAGCTGCCCTTGGTGGGAACGAGCGCGATTTGTCTGGATGCCGATTGGGAAGCCATCGCTCGACAAAGCGAAGAAAATCTCACCGTCGCAGTTACTGCTGAAAACCTAGCTTACGTCATCTATACGTCAGGCTCGACAGGAAAGCCAAAGGGAGTTGCTAATACTCACAGAGGCATTTGCAATCGCTTGTTGTGGATGCAGGATGCCTACCAATTAACTGCAAGCGATCGTGTTTTGCAGAAAACACCCTTTAGCTTCGACGTATCAGTATGGGAATTATTCTGGCCTTTGCTGACAGGAGCGCGTCTAATCATAGCTCGACCATTCGGCCATCGCGATAGTTTTTATTTAGTGGAACTCATTGCTGCGCAGCAAATTACCACACTCCATTTCGTTCCCTCAATGCTGCAACTGTTCCTCGAAGAACCTGGACTCGATTTTTGTCACTGCCTCAAGCGCGTCATCACCAGTGGCGAAGCGCTATCCTTTGAACTTCAGGAGCGCTTTTTTAACCGTTTGAATGCTGAATTGCACAATCTTTATGGCCCCACTGAAGCGGCTGTAGACGTAAGTTTTTGGGCTTGTACGCGCCAGCGCTATCCTGGAATTGTCCCCATCGGGCGCCCCATAGCCAACACGCAGCTTTACATCTTAGATCGCTATTTGCAACCTTTGCCAATTGGAGTGCCAGGGGAACTGCATATCGGTGGCGCAGGATTGGCCAGAGGCTATCTGAATCGTCCCGAATTAACGGCCCAGAAATTTATTCCAAATCCTTTTAGCAACTCACCCGACGCCCGCCTTTACAAAACTGGCGACAGGGCGCGTTATTTGCCAGATGGAAATATCGAATACCTGGGGCGAATAGATAACCAAGTGAAAATCCGGGGCTATCGCATCGAATTGGGAGAAATTGAAGCGCAGCTAAACCGGCATCCAGCCGTGCGGGAGAGCGCAGTTTTGCTGCGGGAAGACGCGCCGTCCGACAAGCGGTTAATAGCCTATATAGTGGCTGCGTCAGAAACGACTCTCACCACTGGAGAATTGCACGTTTTCTTGAAGGAAAAGTTGCCGGACTATATGGTGCCTGCGGCCTTCGTGCTTTTGGAAGCTTTGCCCCTGACCATTAACGGTAAACTAGATCGGCGATCGCTGCCAGAACCCGACACAGCCAGACCCGATTTAACGGAAGCTTTTGTCGCTCCCGGCACTGCCGAAGAAAAAGCGTTGGCAGAAATTTGGGAGAAAATTCTCGGCGTGGAAAAAGTCGGCATCCGTGACAATTTTTTTGCCTTGGGAGGCGATTCTATCCGCAGCATTCAGGTGCAGTCTTTAGCTCAAAAACAAGGCTTGCGCTTTTCCTTGCAACAACTGTTCCAGTATCCAACGATCGAGGCGATCGTTCGGGAGCTGAAAGCAACAGAATTTAAAGAATTAGAACCTTCAAAAAGTCAAGCTTTCAGTTTGATTTTGCCAGCAGACAAACAGCAAATACCTGATAATGTAGAGGATGCCTATCCCTTAACTGCCCTTCAGATGGGCATGATTTTTCACAGCGAGTACAGCCAGGAAAGCGCTATCTATCACGATATCTTTAGCTTTCACCTAAAAGCTCCTCTCGAAATTCAGGTTTTGCAGGCAGCGATAGAGTATTTGGTAAAGCGTCACGCCGTGCTGCGGACTTCATTTCAGTTAACTGGTTTCAGCGAACCCCTGCAATTGGTTCATCAAAAAGTTGAAGTTCCCTTGCAGGTGGAAGATTTGCGCCACCTCTCCAATTCCCAGCGAGAAGCGGCTTTAAATACTTGGCTTGAAGGAGAAAGAAATCGGCATTTTGATTGGAAAACTCCTCCTTTGATGCAGTTCCAGATTCACCGCTATACTCAGGAGACTTTTCAGCTAACTTTTGCATTTCACCACGCGATTCTCGATGGATGGAGTCTGGGGTTGGTGTTGACAGAGTTGTTTCAGCAATATTTTTTACTGCTGGGGAAAACAGGCGGTTCTGCCGCTGTGCTACCTCAAAGCACGTTCCGAGATTTTGTGGCCCTGGAGCGAGCGAGCGTTGCATCTGAGGAACACCAGCGCTTTTGGGAAGAAAAGTTAAGCGACTGCACGATCGCGGTGCTGCCGCGCTGGCAAAAATTCCCGCGCGAGGCGAGAATCCGGCAAATTTGCACCCACAATGTGGCGATTCCCCCGGAAATTTCTGAAGGGCTCAAACAGCTAGCTAATTGGGCCGGAGTTCCTCTTAAAAGCGTTTTGTTAGCTGCTCATTTGCGCGTTTTAAGCCTGCTATGCGGACAGTCAGACGTGCTGACAGGTTTAGTGGCGAACGGACGCCCTGAAGAGACAGATGGAGAGCGAATTTGCGGACTTTTTCTGAATACTCTACCATTTCGCTTGCAACTATCCGGTGGTACTTGGATAGATTTGGTGCAGCAGGTTTTTGAGGCGGAGCGAGAATTGCTGCCTTATCGGCGTTATCCGCTGGCAGAAATACAGAGAAATTTGGGCGGTCAGCCTTTGTTCGAGACAGCGTTTAACTACGTTAATATTCACGTTTATCAGGGCGTGCAAACCCTAAAAAATCTTGAAGTTTTAGGGGGAAAGTTTTTTGAAGAAACGAATTTTCCTTTATTTGTTGACTTCAGCCTAGATGCTTTCTCCGCGAAAGTACAGTTGTCTCTGAAATACGACAGCGCCGAGTTTGGCGGCGAACAGGTTGAGGCAATGGGAGGTTATTACGCCCGAACCTTAGAAGCGATCGCGCGCGAGTCATCCGAGCGTTACGAGTTGCGATCGCTTCTTTCCGAGCCAGAGCAACATCAGTTGTTGATCAAGTGGAATGACACCCGGGCCGATTATCCGGGCGGCTGCATTCATCAATTATTTGAAGCGCAGGCCCAGCGAGTTCCGGATGCAATAGCAGTAGTATTTGAAGACCAACAAATCACCTACCGCGAGCTGAATGAACGAGCCGATCAACTCGCGCATTACCTGCAAAAACTCGGCGTCAAGCCAGAAGTTTTGGTGGGAATTTGTGTCGAGCGTTCCCTAGAAATGGTGGTCGGACTTCTTGCCATCCTCAAAGCGGGTGGCGCTTACGTTCCCTTCGACCCGGCCTATCCGCCAGAGCGCCTCGCCTTCATGCTAAAAGATGCGGCAATTCCAATTCTCTTAACTCAGAAACGGCTGTTAGAAACCCTGCCGGAAAACAGCGCCCGCGTCGCCTGCTTGGATGCCGACTGGGAAGCCATATCCAGCAGTACCGCTCCAGCCGCTGGCTTACAAAATTCTGCCAATTTAGCCTATGTCATCTATACTTCAGGCTCAACAGGAAAACCCAAAGGGGTGCAAATTTCCCACGCTGCCGTCGTCAACTTTTTGACTTCTATGCGCCAGCAGCTCGCGATTGCAGACCGAGATATTTGGCTGGCAGTCACCTCCTTATCTTTTGACATTGCAGCCCTGGAGTTATTCCTGCCTATTACAACAGGTTCTCGCGTCGTTGTCGCCAGCCGAAAAGTAGCATCTGACGGACAAAAACTGTTAGAAACCTTAAATAATTCTGGCGCAACCATTATGCAAGCTACTCCAGCGAGTTGGAAAATGCTTTTAGCAGCGGGATGGCCCGGAAGCGAGGGATTAAAAATACTGTGCGGGGGAGAAGCTTTACCCCAACAGCTCGCCAATCAGTTGCTTTTGCGGGGCGCTTTCGTGTGGAATTTATACGGCCCGACAGAAACCACTATCTGGTCTACTCTCTATCAGGTTGATTGCAAAGATGAATCAGTTTCCATCGGTCGCCCGATTGCTAACACTCAAATTTACATCTTAGACCGCTATTTAATGCCGGTTCCCGTTGGCGTTTTTGGCGAACTGCATATCGGGGGGGCTGGCTTATCTAGAGGCTACCTAAACCGACCGGAACTGACCTCCGTGAAGTTTATTCCTAACCCCTTTGCAGAGGGTGGAATATATGCTTCATTCATCCTTCATCCTTCATCCTTCATTCAATCAGAACGCCTCTATAAAACAGGGGACTTGGCTCGCTATCTCCCCGACGGAAATATTGAATTTATGGGGCGCAGCGACCATCAAGTGAAAGTACGGGGTTATCGAATCGAGTTAGGAGAAATTGAGGAAGCTCTCAGACAGCACCCCGCCGTGCAAGATGCTGCGGCGATCGCGGGCGATGACACTTCGGGCAACAAGCGCTTAGTCGCCTATGTGGTGCAAAATGCCGACTTCAAAGGAACAAACGAGACAGTTGCTGGCAGCGAATGGGATGCCGAGCGAATTTCTAATTGGCAATCGGTCTTTAACGACACCTATCGCCAGACCCCTTCAGATCGAGATGGCATTTTCAATATTGTGGCATGGAATAGCAGCTACACGGATTTGCCCCTTTCAGAAACAGAAATGCGCGAATGGCTCGACCTAACCCTTGAGCGCATTCTGGCGCTGCAACCTCAACGAGTATTAGAAATTGGCTGTGGCACGGGTTTGCTGCTATTCCGAATTGCGCCGCACTGCGTGCAATACTGCGGCACAGATTTCTCCCAAATCGGGCTCGATTCTATCGAGCAACAGTTGCGATCGGGGGAGCAAAACTTGCCGCAAGTTAAGCTTTTGCACAAAGAAGCACAGGACTTTGAAGGAATCGAGCCGGAATCTTTCGACTTAGTAATTATCAACTCCGTGGTGCAGTATTTTCCCAGCGCCGACTATCTCCTGCGCGTCTTGTCGCAAGCTGCAAAAGTTGTACGCAAAGGGGGTTCTATTTTCATCGGAGACGTGCGCAATCTAGCGCTGTTAAAAGCGTTTCACCTCTCGGTACAATTGCACCAAGCCAGCGACGATCTGCCAGTCGCTCATCTGTTGCAGCGCGTGCAAAAGCGCATGGCTCAAGAGCAAGAATTAATTCTTAATCCAGGGTTCTTTTCTGGCTTCAAGCGACAGTTCCCGAATATCAGCAGCGTCCAAGTACAGCCAAAATATGGCAAGTTCTGGAACGAACTTACCATGTTTCGCTACGATGTAATTTTGCGCGTCGGGCAGGAAACAGGACAAATATACCCGCCAACAATCAACGGTTGGATAGATTGGCAACAGCAGGAATTAACGCTCAAATCCGCACGCCAGTTACTAGAGGAAACCCAGCCAGAAGCTCTCGGATTTCGGCGCGTGCCGAATGCGCAATTGAACTCAGAAATGAAAGCTTTAGAACTGCTGAAGCTCGACAGTGCGCCACAGACCGCCGGTCAGTTAAAAGAAGTGCTGCAAAGCCTGGATCCGGAATCAGGGATAAATCCAGAAGCGCTTTCAGAATTGGCCCGCGAATTGCAATATTCCGTTGAGTTTAGCTGGTTAAATGGTAGCCCAGATGGCAGTTACGACGCAATTTTTTATAAGGCGATCGCTCCCAGTTTTTCCCAAACTTCTGGCTTTTCGCGAAAGGCTTTGAACGCCTTTGCCAACAATCCCTTGCAAGGAAAAGCGGACCGAGAGTTAGTGCCGCAACTGCGCGGCTACCTGCAAGAAAAGCTGCCGGAATACATGGTGCCTTCTGCGTTCGTGATGCTGGAATCCCTGCCTCTAACGCCCAACGGAAAACTCGACCGCCGCGCTTTGCCCCAGAAGTGCGATCGCGTCTCTGAGGAAACAGCTTTCACCGAGCCACAAACGCCTACTGAAAAAGAACTCGCTCAGATTTGGATGGCTATTTTAGAACTAGAAGAAGTAGGAATTAATGAAAGCTTTTTTGACATCGGCGGTCACTCAGTGATAGCGATGCAATTGATATCGCGAGTCCGATCGTGCTTTGGGGTAGAGTTAGCGCTGAGCGATTTTTTTGCCGCTCCCACCATTCAAAAATTAGCAGAACTGGTCGAGGAAGAAATTCTGGCAAACGCCGATTCTAACCAGATAGATGAATTGCTCGATCTCTTAGAAAAATTTGATGGAGAGCAAGCACCAACTGTGATGCTGACTGAGTAAAAATCTGGTTTGTAAAAACAACACAAAAAGCCCTTTTCCCCTTAAGGCTTCGGTGGGGAAGAGGAGACAAAAAAAGCCCATTTAACAGGATTACTTCGGATGAGTAAACTAACATTAAAACCCAAAGATTCTCAAGATGTAATGCAGCCATTAAAAGTCTCTGTTACCCCACTTGAAGAAAAATTAATGGAGCTATTCAGTGCCTCACAAAAGTCGTTTCTGGCCGAGGAAGCAATGGAGGAGCGAATTTCTGCCCTTGTTCAAGACTTTTTGTACGCAAAAACCGCTAGTACAGATATTGACTTAGAGTTAATTATTCAGGAGTTTGAGAAAAACCAAATTCCCGCCCTTCCTACAGATGTTGGGAATTATATGGATGATTTGGCCCAAACCCTCGTTGCCCATTCCATTCACACATCTTCCCCCCGATATATCGGTCACATGACGAGTGCACTTCCCTATTTTGTGCGCCCGATCGCGAAGCTTTTAACCGCGATGAATCAAAATTTAGTCAAGATGGAAACTGCCAAAGTTTTAAGCCCCTGCGAGCGCCAGACTTTGGCAATGATGCACCGATTAATTTACGATTTTTATGAAGATTTTTATAACCAGCACATTCAAAAAAGTGACAGCACGCTCGGTATCATGGTAACGGGCGGCACCCTAGCTAATATCACAGCCATGTGGTGCGCTCGCAACGCTTCTTTAGGGCCAAAAAATAACTTTAGTGGCATTGAAAAAGAAGGCTTGTACGCAGCTTTAGAGTTTTACGGCTACAAGGGAATGGTGATAATCGGCTCGAGTTTGATGCACTATTCTTTTGAAAAGGCTGCCGGTTTATTAGGCATTGGCGATCGCAATCTCCTAAAAGTCCCCACCGATTCCAATCACCGCATGGATTTGGCAGCACTGCGCCAAACTGTAGCGGAATGCCGCGATCGCAACCTGCACATTCTGGCAATTATCGGTATTGCAGGCAGCACCGATTCGGGAAGTATCGATCCGCTTCCAGAAATAGCCGCGATCGCGCAAGAAGCAAACGCTCACTTTCACGTCGATGCCGCTTGGGGCGGTCCCGTGCTTTTTTCCGAACGTCACCGGCACAAATTCGCAGGTATTGAACTAGCAGATTCCGTCACCATAGATGCACACAAACAAATGTATTTGCCAATCGGAATCGGTCTGGTTTTATTCCGCAATCCCCAAACCGCCAAAGTTATTGAAAAACACGCGCCCTACACGGTGCGAAAAGACTCCCTCGATCTAGGCAAGCGCTCTCTCGAAGGCTCTCGACCAGGTGTGAGTTTGTTCTTGCAAGCCGCCTTGAATATCATCGGCCATCAAGGCTATGAGTTTTTGATAGATGCAGGCATCCATAAAACGCAGCACTTCGCCAATTTAATTCGGGAAAATCCAGCATTTGAATTGCTGCTCGAACCAGAAATTAATATTCTTTTATACCGCTACATTCCAGAAATCTTCAGGGAAAAAGCAGCCAAAAAACAACTAGCCGAAGCAGACAACCACTTCATTAATCAATTTAACGAGCGCCTTCAGGAGGCCCAGTGGCGAGCCGGTCACACCTTCGTATCGCGAACAACCGTGCAAAACACCTATTATGGCAAAACCATTCCCATTGTTGCTTTTCGAGCCGTCCTTGCCAACCCCCTCACCACTGAAGCAGATATCAATGTTGTTTTAAACGACCAGCTAAAAATAGCAGCAAACCTTTCCTTAACTATCACAAACAGCGACCGCTGCGAGGAGGTAAATCATCATGTCTACTAATCGTTCAGAACGACTAAAAAACCTCTCGCCCCAGAAGCGAGCGCTCCTCCTCAAAGCATTGGGCAAAGAGGCAGTACAGGCTGAGCAATCTAAGCGCATTCCCAGGCGATCGCAGCAAAATTCTGCTCCCCTTTCTTTTCCCCAGCAACGGCTGTGGTTTCTCGATCGATTGTCTCCCGAAAACCCTGCCTACAACCTTCCTGCTGCTGTGCGGTTGCAAGGGCAATTGAATTTGTCGGCACTGCAACAAACACTCAATGAAATTGTCAGGCGTCACGAAGTTTTACGGACTGCTTTTGTAGAAGTGGACGGGGAACCTGTTCAACTGATTTCTCCTTCGTTGGATTTCGCTTTGTCGGTGGTAAACTTGGGACATTTACCAGAAACTGAGCAGCAAGCTGAAATTGAGCAGCGTACTCTTGAAGAAGCCCAACGCCCCTTTGACTTAACGCGATCGCCCTTAATGCGGGGCACTCTCCTGCAACTTGGTTCGGCAGAATATGTGTTGCTGCTGACGATACACCACATTATTTCTGATGGTTGGTCTATGGGCGTGTTGGTGCGAGAAGTAGCCGCACTTTATGAAGCTTTTTCCAATGACAAACCCTCTGGGCTGCCTGAACTTGCCGTACAGTATGCCGACTTCGCCAGTTGGCAGCGGCAGCATTTCCACGGAGAGAAATTAGAAAAACAGCTCGCTTATTGGAAACAGCAATTGGGAGGCGCTTTAGCAGTGCTGTCAACAGATAGGCAGCGCTCTCCCGTGCAAACTTTCCGAGGGTCGCAGCAATCTTTTGTGATTTCTGCTTCTTTAACAGAAAGGCTGAAAACGCTCGGCCAGCAACAAGATGTCACCCTATTTATGACGTTGTTGGCAGCATTTCAATCCTTGCTATACTGCCACATAAAGCAGGATAACCTCGCTATTGGCTCTCCAATCGCCAATCGCAACCGCCTTGAATTAGAGGAACTGATTGGATTTTTTATCAATACTTTAGTGCTGCGAATTGACACCGCAGGTAATCCAACTTTCCGCGAACTACTCAGTCGAACACGCGAGGTAGCGTTAGCAGCTTACGCTCACCCCGATGTCCCTTTTGAAAAGCTCGTGGAGGAATTGCAGCCGGAGCGAAATCTCAGCTATAACCCGCTGTTTCAAGTGTGGTTTGTTCTCCAGAATGCACCCATGCCACCCCTGGAGTTAGCTGGTTTGACCTTGAGCATTCTGGAATTCGATGTCGGTATGTCGAAACACGACTTAAGCCTCACTCTCTGGGAGGTTTCAGAAGGAATTCAAGGCTTATTTGACTACAAAACAGACTTATTTGAGGCTGCGACTGTTGCCCGAATGGTGAGAGGTTTCCAAACCCTCCTCAACCAGGTAGTCATCCAGCCAGATATCAAGATCGACGACTTGGAAAAAATTCTTGCCGAAGCAGAAAGGCAGCACCAAATCGAGCAGCAAAAACAAATTAATCTTTCGGGAATTCAAAAATTAAAAATGGCTAAACGCAAAGTTATGAAAAGTTTAAAATGATGGCTCAATCTCTCAGGTTTTTTCGGGAAAAAAAGATAAAATTTTCACCAAAGCAAAAACTATGACAAATACAGAAACAAAGAATCTCAATTCCCAAAAGTTAGGATCGGTTAGGCGCAAAGCCGTCAGCCTGTCCTCAGAGGAATTAGTCAAAACCGCCTACCTCCAGCCCGAAAACCTTTTACCTCTAGTTGTTCAGCCAACCGTAGAAAAATTAAATCTCGCAGGTTGGGCACAGAACAATCGCTCATCAATTGAAACGCAGTTATGGAAGCACGGAGGAATACTTTTTCGAGGCTTTGAAGTCGGCGGGGTGAATGGTTTCGAGCAGTTTATTCAAACTCTTGCTGGCGACTTGTTGGAATATTCTTTTCGCTCGACTCCGCGTAGCCTGGTGAGCGGAAATATCTACACTTCCACCGAGTATCCTGCCGAGCAATTCATCCCACTGCACAATGAAATGGCTTATTCTCGCAATTGGCCGCTGAAAATCGCTTTTTTCTGCGTCAAGAAAGCCGAACAGGGAGGAGAAACTCCGATTGCTAACAGCCGCAAAGTGTTTGAAAGCCTGGATCCAAAGATTAGAGAAAAGTTTGCCCAAAAAAAGGTTATGTATGTGCGAAATTACGGCGGTGGCGTAGATTTACCCTGGCAAAATGTCTTCAATACTGATAGCAAAATTGAGGTAGAAGAGTATTGCCAAAAAGCGGGAATTGAGTTAGAATGGAAAAATGGCGATCGCTTGAGAACTCGGCAAATATGTCAAGCTGTTGCTGGGCACCCAAAAACGCAGGAAATGGTGTGGTTTAATCAAGCTCACCTCTTCCACATTTCCAATCTTGAACCCGTCGTTCGCAAAGAGCTTTTAACTTCTTTTAAACAGGAAGATTTACCCCGCAATGCTTATTACGGCGATGGCTCGCCCATTGAAGATTTTATATTAGACGAAATTCGGCGCTGCTATCAGCAAGAAACAATTGTTTTCCGTTGGGAAGAAGGAGATGTCTTGCTGCTAGATAATATGCTAGCCGCGCACGGACGCACCCCATTCTCTGGTTCGCGTCGAGTTGTTGTCGGGATGGCAGAACCGTTTAGCTGTCAAGACATTTAGACCCATGAAAGGAACAGTAGATATGCAAAAGGAAACAATCGAAGGGTTTAGACTTTCTCCACAGCAACGGCACCTGTGGGAGTTACAGCAAAATAATCCTAAACAGACCTATCGCGTTCGAGGTGCAATTTTAATTACAGGAAACCTCGATCGAGAGATTCTTAAAAGTGCGCTGCAAAATGTCGTGAATCGGCACGAAATCCTGCGGACTAGCTTTCACTGCTTGCCTGGGATGACACTACCCCTGCAAGCGATCGCCAGCACTGGTGAAGTTCCTATCTCGGAATACAATCTCAGCGATTTGTCTCCCGAAGAACAAGAAGCTAAAATCGCAGCGCTTTTTCAGCAATTAAGTCTGCTTCCTTTTGATTTTGAGCGCGGCTCACTTTGGCACATCTCTTTAGTCACTCTGGCCCAAGACAAGCACCTATTGGTGGCGAACTTCTCTGCCTTAATTGCAGATAGCGTCACCCTGAAAAATTTTACCCGCGAAGTCAGTCTTTCCTACTGGGCCTATACCTGCCAAGAAGAACCAGCCGATGAGCCAATGCAATATGCCGATATTGCTGAGTGGCAAAATGAGTTACTCGAATCAGAAGAAACGGCAATCGGCCAAGAATACTGGCGAAAGCTGAACATTGAATCTTTGGATTTATTAACGCTTCCTTGGGAAAAGAAGAACGCAGAAGCGGAATTTAAGCCGCTAGTAGAAAGGGTGGAAATTCGGGGTGATTTGTTGAACAGCCTGGAAGCGATCGCCCCAAAGCACAAAAGCGATATTTCTGCCTTCCTGCTGACTTGCTGGCAAATTCTCATTTGGCGGCTTACCAGAGAGCAAAACCCGATAATCGGCGTAGCGATTGACGGCAGAAAATATGAAGAATTAGAACACTCTCTGGGGCTGCTGTGCAAATACTTACCCCTACGATGCCCAGTGCAAGACGAGTTAAATTTCTCACAAGCGAGGCAGCAAGTTGAGCTTAATCTCAACGAGATGTACAACTGGCAAGAATATTTTAGCTGGGAAGAAATCCTAGAAAACGAAAAAAGCAGCAGCTTTTGGCCCGTCTGCTTTGACTTCCAAGCAGAGCCTAAGAACTATGGTAATTCAGGCGTTTCATTTTCCCTTGTTCGGCAAGATGCCTGCCTAGAGCCATTCAAACTCAAGCTCTCCTGCCTCCGCCTGTGCAATTCCATAAGCGCTGAATTTCACTATGATTCCGCTTTATTTGCTGCGGCAGATATAAAGCGCTTG
Source organism: Microcoleus sp. C2D2 (assembly GCF_036702495.1). NCBI lineage: Bacteria > Bacillati > Cyanobacteriota > Cyanophyceae > Oscillatoriales > Microcoleaceae > Microcoleus > Microcoleus sp. C2D2. The sequence goes on from NZ_JAUBTO010000018.1 coordinate 37,311, forward strand.
TCAGAACACTTTCAGGCGCTTTTAGAAAGCACAGTCAAAAATCCAGAAGTCGCTATCAGTCAGCTAGACATACTGAGCGCTCGCGATCGGCTGCAACTTCTCATTGACTTTAACCAAACTCAAAAAGATTACCAGAAAAATAAATGCGTTCACCAGCTTTTTGAAGAACAAGCAGAACGCAACCCAGACAGCATTGCCGTCGTCTTTGAAAGTGAACAAATCACCTACCGAGAACTCAACGATCGCGCCAATCAACTCGCCCATCACCTGCAAAACTTGGGAGTTGAACCAGAGGTCGTTGTTGGCATTTGCCTCGATCGCTCCTTAGAAACAATCGTAGGAATGCTGGGCGTACTCAAAGCCGGTGGTGCCTATTTACCCATCGATCCAACGACCCCAATAGAGCGCAAAGCCCTAATGCTAGAAGACGCTCAGGTGAAGGTTTTGCTCGTACAACAGCGGCTCATCGAAAGCTTGCCGAAAACTCAGGCAAATATTGTTTGCATCGATACAGACATTCCCACTGTTTCTGCATCTTACACCGCTCGCGCCTCTTCTGACAATTTAGCTTACCTCATCTATACTTCCGGTTCCACTGGCATCCCCAAAGGAGTCGCGATCGAACACCGGCAACTGCTCAATTACCTGTACGCTATTGAGGAAAGATTAAACCTGCCATCAGGTGCCAGTTTTGCCACCGTTTCTACCTTCGCTGCCGACTTGGGCAATACAGCGATTTTCCCGGCACTTTGTTCGGGTGGATGCCTCCATATAGTATCCCAGGAGCGCGCAACCGATCCAGAAGCACTGGCCCAATATTTCCGCCGCCATTCTATCGATTGCCTCAAGATTGTTCCCTCGCACCTTGCTGCTCTTTTAACTTCTTCTGTCGCCGAGTCTATTTTGCCACGAAGACGGCTAATTTTAGGCGGTGAAGCTGCAAGCTGGGAATTGATTGAAAAGATTCGTCAAATCAATCCAGATTGCCTTATTTTCAATCACTACGGGCCAACAGAAGCGACAGTGGGCGTACTCACCTATCAAGTGTATGGCGAGGAATTGAAAGGAATTTCCGAGACAGTTCAACTCGGCCGACCTATAGCAAATACCCAGATTTATCTACTGGATTCCCATTTGCAGCCAGTGCCAGTAGGCGTGCCTGGGGAACTGCACATCGGCGGCAGCAGTCTGGCGCGGGGCTATCTCAACCGCCCCGAATTGACGGCACAAAAATTTATTCCGAACCCATTCGGTGCGCCTGAAGCGCGGCTGTACAAAACTGGGGATTTGGCTCGCTATTTGCCTGACGGAAACATCGAATTCATCGGGCGAATTGACAGTCAAGTAAAAATCCGGGGCTTCCGCATTGAATTGGGAGAAATTGAGGCAGCGTTAGGGCAGCATCCAGATATCGCGCAGGCTGTAGTGGTGGCGCGGGAAGATGCGCCTGGTGAAAAGCGCCTCGTGGCTTATTTTGTTTCTAATCAGAAACAAGCACCAAGCAGCAGCGAACTTCGCCGTTTTTTAGCGACAAAATTACCTGAGTACATGGTACCTTGGGCTTTTGTAACGCTCAAAAGTTTGCCTTTAACTCCTAACGGAAAGGTAGACCGGCGATCGCTCCCAGAACCCGACACTGCCAGAGCGAAATTAGAAGGAACTTTCGCAGAACCTCGCACCCCTGCCGAGGAAACTATCGCCCAGATTTGGGGGCAAATGCTAGATGTCGAAAAAGTAGGAATTTATGATAACTTTTTCGAGTTAGGCGGAGATTCGATCTCAAGCATTCGCATCGTCGCCAAAATCAATCAAGCCGGCTTTCGCGTGACGCCCAGACAACTGTTTGAGTGTCCCACTGTGGCGGAGCTTGCAGCCGTTGCAGGCACAATTGAGACGACTAAAAAACTGCTGCCTATTCTCCCAATACAGCAGGAATTTTTAGAAGAAAAAATTTCAGGGAAATGCCAGAGCTTTTTATTTAAAACAGACTCGGCAATCGCTCCTGAACTATGGCAGCAAGCGGTGCAAAAATTGCTCGATCGCCACGACATTCTTCGCCTGCGATTTCTCCATACAGAATCGGGCTGGCAGCAAATGTATGGTAGTTTAGATGAAATTCAAACAGCACCTTTCTCATACATCGATTTATCGGCGTTGCCAGCGAGCGAACGAGAAATTACTTTAGAAAGAACGGCAGCCGAGCTAACAGAAAGTTTGAATCCAGCCGAGGGAATTCTCTGGCGAGTGGCTTTGTTTAACCAGGGAAACGATCGGCCCAATAGCCTGCTATTAACGATTCATCAACTGGCGGCAGATAGCGTTTCCTGGCAAATTTTGCTAGAGGAACTTTCTGCGGCTATCGCGCAGTTGAGTCAGGGGCAATCCGTAGAATTACCGCCCACAACAGCAACTTTTAAACGGTGGTCAGAATTTCTGCAAGAGTACGCCAAATCGCCACAAATTCAGCAAGAGCGAGATTACTGGCTTGCTGCGCGTCAAGAAGTCTCGAAACTGCCCGTTGATTCTCCAAGCAATGATGAGGCGAGCATTGTATTAGTTTTGCTCGATGTTGAAGAAACTCGCACTTTACTGCAAAAAGTTCCAGCAGCTTATGGAACCCAAACGAGCGAAGTATTGCTGACTGCATTGGTGCAAACTTTTAATCAGTGGACGAAAGCGGATTCCTTGCAGGTGGATTTGGAGGCTTCGGGGCGAGAAATTTTTGGCAAAGATATCGATTTGTCGCGCACGATCGGCTGCTTTGCGGCGATTTTCCCGGTGCAGCTCATTCTCAAGGGCATCTCACAGCCTGGGGAAGCTTTAAAGGCGATTAAAGAGCAGGTGCGGGGCGTACCCAATCGAGGTGCTGGCTTTGGGGTACTGCGCTATTTGGGCGATGGCGCAGAAGTAGCGGCGCACCTGCAAGCCTTGGATCGATCGCAGGTTAGATTTAACTACCGCGAGCAATTCGATCCGATTGTGCCTGAATCTTTTGCGTTTGAGCTAGTAGAAAGCGCGAGCAGCAGCCTGCTAGGAAATCGGCGCTATCCGATCGAAATTGACGGAGGCGTGCGAGAAAATAGGCTGCAACTAGAGTGGAGGTATAGCGAAGCAGCCTACCGGCGAACCACCATCGAAAAACTAGCTAATGATTTTGTGGATAATTTGCGCTCGCTTGCCGCCCACTGTCAGTCTGTCGAAGCAGGAACCTACACGCCTTCTGACTTCCCAAAAGCAAATTTGAGTCAAAAAGACCTCGATCGCTTCTTAGCGAAAATCAACCAACGGAGGTAAATTCATGCAAGTAGAAAACATTGAGGATATTTACGAACTTTCGCCGATTCAGAAAGGCATTCTTTTTCATAGCTTATTCGCTCCGGAATTGGGATTGTATTTTTTCCAAATGCCCTTTTTGTTGCGGGGCAATCTCAACGTTGACGCTTTCTCTAGCGCTTGGGAGCAAGTAGCGAACCGGCACGCGAGTTTGCGGACAGGCTTTTTCTGGCAAGATATCAACAAACCGTTACAAGTTGTATATCAGCAAGTAACAGTTCCCTTAGAGCAATGCGACTGGCGGGGGCTAAATCCTGCGGAACAGGAGGAGCAATTAAATACTTTTCTGGATAGCGATCGCGCCTTAGGGTTCGACCTTTCCCAAGAGTGTTTGATGCGCCTGACTTTGTTTCGCCTCGCTGACAACTGTTACCAATTTATTTGGAGTAGACATTTTATCGTGATGGATGGGTGGTCAATCCCCACGATTCTCGCGGAAGTGATTCAACTTTACGATGCGATTTGTGAGGGGAAAAAGGTAGATTTAGCACCCAGCATTCCCTACCGAGAGTACATCGAATGGTTGCAAAAACAAGACGTAGCGAAAGCCCAGACGTACTGGCGGCAGGCACTCGGAGAATTGCGATCGCCTACTTCCCTTACCAATCTAGATGCTAGCAGCGCCTTCAATTCCGAGGAAAAATACGACGAACAGAGAATCTATTTATCGCCAGAAACTACAGCAGCGCTACAATCTTTTTCGCGGCAGCACCAGCTTACATTGAGTACGATCTTTCAGGGAGCATGGGCGATGCTCCTCAGTTACTACAGCGGCGATCGCAAAGTCGTCTACGGATGTACGGTGGCGGGACGCCCAGTAGAATTACTACAAGACAAGCCGCTAATTGGGCTATTTGTTAACAGCTTGCCCGTATGGATCGAGGTAGCTTCTGACCAATCTCTGCTAGTTTGGCTGAGGCAGCTTCAAGAACAATTACTGGAAATGCGCCAGTACGAGTGGAGTCCGCTAGTTGATATTCAAGGGTGGAGTCAAGTGCCGCGAAGCAGGCCTTTGTTCGAGAGTATCTTGGTGTATGAAAACGCGCCTGTGGATTCACTCTTGCAAAAATGGGAAGGCAATCTAGAAATCTCGAACTCGACGATTTTCTCCAATGCGCCGACTTTTTACAAGACTAACTATCCCCTGACTGTTGCGGTGTATCCGGATCTAACGTTCTGCATCGGCATCAATTACGATTTCCGCCGCTTCGAGCTAGCCACAATTACTCACATTCTGGAGGATTTCGAGAGATTAATTCAGGGCATCTTGGCGCAACCAAACGCGCTCCTGAAGGACTTGCTGTTGCCGATCGATCGCGAGTATCCCATGACGTTAAGTCTGGAAAGAGAAGTAACGTTTAGTTTTGAATTGTCCGCCGCGTAACAAACAAATTAACTAGAGTGAGAAATTTGCCATGCATCCCATCGCCCTACAAAAGCCAAGTCAGCCAGCAAATATTTTTGAAAGTTGCGAGTCTAATGTCAGAAGCTATTGCAGAAATTTTCCTGATATATTCCATCGGGCAAAAGATTCTATCATATATTCCGAAACAGGAGCGGAATATATCGATTTTTTAGCAGGGGCAGGGGCGCTGAATTACGGGCACAACAATGACTATATCAAGCATAAAGTAATAGCGTATCTGGAATCGGACGCGATCGCCCAGGGATTAGATATGCACACCTCAGCCAAAAAAGAATTTTTAGAAAAATTCTTTTCGTCTGTCTTAGAACCGAAAAAGCTGGATTATAAAGTTCAGTTTTGCGGCCCAACGGGAACGAATGCCGTTGAAGCGGCTTTGAAATTAGCCAGAAAAATCAAGAAAAGACCGGGCATTTTCTCATTCATGGGAGCCTATCACGGCATGACGTTAGGCAGTTTAGCTGCGACTGGCAATATTGCCGCGAGAGCGGGGGCAGGCGTAACCTCAAATAATGTAACTTTTATGCCCTATCCCTATGGGTTCATGGAAAGTTTTAATACTATCGGTTATATCGAAGCAGTCCTAAATGATGTCAATTCTGGAATCGAAAAACCAGCGGCAATTATTTTTGAAACGGTGCAAGCTGAAGGGGGAATAATTGTCGCGCCCGTCGAGTGGATGCAACAGCTCAGAGACTTGTGCTCGCGCCACGACATTTTATTAATTTGCGACGACATTCAAGTTGGTTGCGGGCGGACAGGGCCATTCTTCTCATTTGAAAGAGCTAATATCGTTCCCGATATGGTAATCCTCTCCAAATCGATCAGCGGTTACGGCTTTCCGATGTCGCTTTTGTTGATTAAATCTGAGTTCGATATTTGGGAACCGGGCGAACATACGGGTACATTTCGGGGAAATCAACTCGCTTTCGTAGGAGCTGCCGCTGCTCTAGAGTATCGAGAAAATATCCGCCTTGAACCCGAAGTACAAGTGAAAGAGTTTTTGTTAAAAAAATTCCTCACCGAAGAAATCGCCCCCATCAGCGAAAAAATAGAGATCCGAGGAATTGGTTTAATCTGGGGCATTGATTTGGTAAATTTTGGCGGTGCCAGTTTTGCTAAAAAGGTCACTTCGCGGTGTTTCGAGTTGGGATTAATCGTCGAAAGAGTTGGGAGAAATGATACCGTGCTCAAAATCTTGCCCCCGCTAACGATAGAATGGCCGATTTTGAAAAAAGGCTGCCTGATTCTCCAACAAGCCTTGTCCGATTGCTTGAATTCCTAATTGCCATAACTTTTTCCAATTTTTTTAATAATGTGAGGAGACGATCGATGATAGCCGTAGTTAATCAAATCAGGCAGCTTACCCCCATTTCAGATAACTTGTTGTCTCAAAAAATTTATTGGTTAAACAAGCTCTCCGGGGAACTGCCGGAGACCACTTTGATAGCCGATTATGTAAGACCTGTGCTAGATAGTGGCAAAGAGCGAGAGGTCGCATTTGAACTGTCGAGCGAACTGTCTGAAGCGATTTTTAAGTTGGCGAAAAAATCCGATTTGTCAATTTATCTAATTCTCCTCGCTACCGCTAAAATACTGCTCCACAAATATACGAGCAATAGGGATGTTATTGTCGGCTCGCCGGTTTATAACCCAGAAAAAAGCGATCGCTTAATTAATCGAGTGGTTCCGCTGCGCTCCACTGTAACTCCTCAATTGACTTTTAAAGAGTTTCTGCTGCAAGTCAAAGATACTGCGCTCGCGGCCTACAGCCACCAAAATTATCCGTTTGCTGAATTAGTGGGGTTGTTAAAACTTTCCGAAACTCAGAGCCGCTGTCCCATTTTTGAGGTAGCCGTCTTATGGGAAAACATTCACTCTGCAAGCGATCTCGCGGAACTAGGCAATGATTTAACAATTGCTTTGAAAGTCGATGGCAATCGGATTGTCGGCAAAATTGAGTACAGCGACTTGCTTTTCAAAGAGGAAACCATCAGAAGACTGACGGCACACTATGTCAATCTGTTGGAAAACGTCACCAACAACATTCACCTGAAAATTGGGGATCTTAGTTTTTTAAGCCAATCTGAAATCCGCCAGCTATTAGAAACTTTTAACGACAATGCTAGAGAGTATCCTGTCGAGCGAACGATTCACGATTTATTTGAAAGCCAGGTCGAAAAAACGCCCGATCGAATAGCTGTTGTTTTTGAAGAAACTCAGTTAACTTATCGCCAACTGAACGCAAAAGCGAATCAACTCGCCAGATTTTTGCAGAGTTTAGGAGTCAAAAATCGACAACTGGTGGGAATTCTGCAAAAACGGAGTCCGAATTTTATCATCGCTATTCTCGCTATTTTAAAGGCGGGGGCAGTCTACGTTCCCATTGACAGCACTTATCCTCCGGAGAGAATTCGCTATATGCTTTCTCACAGCGAAGTGCGGATTCTCTTAACAGACGCTTCATTTTTAGAGATTTTGGCAAGCCAAATTGAGTATTGCCCTCAGTTAAAATATTTGGCTTGTTTAGATGTCAAGCCCGAGGGCGCGGCGAGATCCGCCGCCGAGGTTCAGATATGCGATCGCCGCGATTTCGATAAACTGCCCTCCGCCAATCTAGAAACTAGCAATCGCGGCACCGATCCAGCTTACGCGATTTATACCTCCGGTTCCACCGGATTGCCCAAGGCAGCTATTATCCGACACGGCGGCGCGCTCAATCACATTTACGCCCAATTTGAGGCGCTGGGATTGACTGAAGAATTTACCTTTTTGCAAAGCGCTCCCGCTTCATCGGATATTTCGGTTTGGCAATTTTTAGCGCCTCTTTTAATTGGCGGAAAAACCGTAATTGCCGACGCGGAAACAATTTGCAATCCAGAAAAATTGTTTGAAATCATTCAAAAACAAAAATTAACCCTCGTCGAACTCGTTCCCACCGTTGTCCGAGGATTGACAGACTATCTTTCAAAATTCTCGCCGCAGCAACGAGCGTTCCCCAATTTAAAATGGATGATGGTAACGGGAGAATCCGTCTCGGTAGAGTTGGCGAATCAGTGGTTGCGCCTGTATCCCTCTATCGGCGTTGTCAATGCTTATGGCCCTACAGAAGCGGCTGACGATATTACGCAGGCAATTCTTGATAAACCTTTGCCGGAAAATCAGCGATCGCTATCGATTGGCCAACCCCTCGCCAATTTAAATCTTTACATCCTCGACTCTCAGATGAAGTTATTGCCCGTCGGAGTGCCGGGAGAGATTTGCGTGTCGGGATTTGGCGTCGGCGAGGGCTATTGGAAAGATGAAAAGAATACTCAATTAAGCTTTGTTGAAAATCCCTTTCCAAATACGGCAAAACCGCTGCCAGGAATTGACAAAGATTTAATGTACAAAACCGGAGATTTAGGGCGGTGGCTTCCGGATGGAACGATCGAATTTCTAGGGCGCATCGATCGCCAGGTAAAAATTCGCGGTTTCCGCATCGAACTAGGAGAAATAGAGGCTGTATTGGAGCGACATCCAGCCGTGCGGGAGACGGCAGTTATCGTCAGGGAAGATAGCCCGGGCAACAAGCGTCTAGTCGCCTATATCGCTGGGCACCAGGCAGAAAACAGTTTTTCAGAGTTTCAATCTTCGAGCCTGGCAGATGAGTTATGCGGCGATTTAAAACAAAAATTGCCGGAGTATATGGTGCCTTCAGCCTTCGTGCTGCTGGAGGCGCTGCCGCTTTTGCCGAATGGGAAGGTCGATCGCCGATCGCTGCCTGCACCGGAAAAAAGCGCGATCTCCGCGGTGCGATCGCCCCTGGAGGAAATGGTTGCTGGCATCTGGAGCGAAGTGTTAGGCATCGAGGGAATTGGCAGCGAGGATAACTTCTTTGAATTGGGAGGACATTCCCTATTAGCTACTCAGGCGATCGCGCGCCTGCGAGAAGCCTTTAAAATTGAATTGCCCCTGCGCGTCTTATTTGAATCGCCAACAGTGGCAAGTTTGAGCTCGCGCATTTCCCAAATCAGCAGCAGCGAGCAAAAACTGAAAGCACCTCCCATCGATCGCGCACCGCGAGGCCCAGAATTGCCCCTTTCTTTCGCACAACAGCGGCTCTGGTTTCTCGATCGGTTGCAACCGGGCGATCGGGCTTACAATATCCCCGCAGCCGTGCGCTTGAAAGGTGCGATCGACCTGACAGCATTAGAGCGCAGTTTCCAAGCAGTTATCAATCGCCACGAAGCCTTGCGGACAACTTTTAGCGCGGTGGAAGGGCGGCCCATTCAGTTGATAATTCCCGAACCTACTTTCGCGCTCTCAGTTATAGATTTGCAGCACTTTCCTCAATCTCAGCGAGAAGCAGAAGCTATGCGACTCGCCGCCGAGGAAGCGCAACAACCTTTTGACTTAGCAAACTGGCCATTAATGCGAGTCACTTTGCTACAGTTAGGCGACACAGAATTTATCTTATTGCTAACCATCCATCACATCGTTGCAGATGGCTGGTCTCTCGGGGTACTTGTGCGGGAAATGGCAACCCTCTACGAAGCTTTTTGCACTGGCAAACCCTCCCCACTTCCCGAACTTTCAATCCAATACGCCGATTATGCCGTGTGGCAGCGAAACTGGCTCTCTGGGGAAGTTTTAGAAGAAAAACTTGCCTATTGGAAGCAACACTTAGGCAATCCCTTACCAGTGCTGCAACTGCCTGCCAAACAACCGCGTGCCGCTGTTTCTACCTATCGCGCTGCCCTTCAACCTTTCCAGCTTTCCCCAAACCTTTCCGCAGCGCTCAACAAGCTGAGCCGCCAACAAAATGTCACCCTATTTATGACGTTGCTAGCTGCTCTTGAAACGCTGCTATATCGCTCGACAAATCAGGATGACATGGTGGTTGGCACCGACCTCGCCAACCGCACCCAATTGGAAACAGAGGCTCTGATTGGTTTCTTTGTCAATATCTTGCTTTTGCGCGGCGATCTCAGTGGCAATCCTACTTTCATTGAATTGCTCGATCGCGTGCGCGAAGTCACCTTAAAAGCCTACGCTCACCAGGATTTACCATTCGACAAATTGGTGGAGGAATTGCGGCCCGATCGCAGCGTGAATCAAACACCGCTCTTTCAAGTCTTATTCGTCATGCAAAATATGCCCATGCCTGCTTTAGAGCTAGGCGGGTTAACTTTGACACCCTTAGAACAAGACAGCGGCATCGCCAAATTTGATTTAGTTCTCTTCGTGGGAGAAACCGAGCAAGGAATTGCAGGCGCTTGGAAGTACAACGCTGACCTTTTCGAGGCCGCCGCCATCGAGCAAATGTCCAGCCGTTTTGAAACCTTACTCAACAGCATTGTGGCGGAGCCTGAGACTCGGTTAAATAACTTAGAAATTCTTACGGAAGCGGAAAAAGAACAACAAGCAATGCAAGAAGTCAAGCGCGAAAAGCTGAATTTTAGCAAGTTTAAGAGTGTTAAACCGAAAGTAGTCACTCTGCCAGACGGCGAGTTGATAAAAACCGAATTTCTCCAGCCTGGGGAACTATTCCCGCTAGTCATTAAACCCGCTGCCAGCGATGTCGATCTCATTGATTGGGCGAAAAGCAACCGAACTTTGATCGAGACCAAATTGCAGCAACACGGTGCAATTTTGTTTCGAGGCTTCACCGAGCCCTTAGTTTCTACTTTCGAGCAGTTTGCCTTGGGGATTTGTCCGCAACTGTTCGGCGAGTACGGAGATTTGCCGCGCGAAGGAATCGGCGGAAAAGTTTACGGTTCGACCCCTTATCCTGCCGAGCAAACCATCTTCTTTCACAACGAAAGTTCCCACCTGCACCGCTGGCCAATGAAAATCTGGTTTTTCTGCGTTCAACCCGCGCAGTCAGGCGGCGAAACCCCGATCGTTGATTGCCGGAAAGTTTACCAGTTGCTAGACTCCAAACTCCGAGAAAAATTCGCCCAAAAGCAACTGATGTACGTCCGCAATTACACCGACGGACTCGATGTAAGCTGGCAAGAATTTTTCAAAACGGCGCATAAAACTGAGGTGGAACAATATTGCCGTCAAGCAGGCATAGAATTTGAGTGGAAAGACGGAAATAAGCTCAGAACTTGCAAGCGGAGGCCGGCGATCGCCAAGCACCCCAAAACTGGAGAGATGGTATTTTTTAACCAACTTCCTTTGCACCACATTTCCTGCTTAGATCCGGCCGTCCGCAACTCCTTATTATCTGTCTTTGGAGAAGGAAACCTGCCTCGCAATGTTTATTACGGCGACGGCACTCCCATTGAAGACTCGGTAATGGCAGAAATTCAGGCAGTCTATCAGCAGGCAACCGTTAGTTTCCCTTGGCAAGCTGGCGACATATTAATGTTAGATAATATGTTGGCTGCTCACAGTCGCAATCCATTTGTCGGACCGCGCAAAATTGTGGTGGCGATGGGCGAAATGATCGGTGAAGCAGAGATTTAAAAGTTGACTTCTCTCTCGCAAAATTCGGCTTTATCCAACTCGGCTACGAAGTTAGAATTGCCTGTATTCGCCACTTCAACGCCTTTTCCATAGTCTGTTTTAACTTATATGTTGCACCCTTCTCAATTACTTATTTAGGAACAGGCAAGATGCCTGTTCCACAAGAGATGAATTTTATTGTGGAACAGGCATCTTGCCTGTTCTTGACAATGGTACAAGATGTGAGTTTTAACGGACTTGAGCTATAAGCTTTGGACTTAATTCCCTAGCGATCCTAAAACATAAAGCAATATAACCCATGCAAACAATTAATGGATTTCGGCTTTCTCCTCAACAAAAATATCTGTGGCTGTTGCAACAAGATAGTACCGCTTATCGCGCTCAGTGTGCGATTTTGATCGAGGGCAATCTCCAAGCAAATGCCTTAAAAGAAGCGCTGCAAAAAGTCAGCGATCGCCACGAAATTCTGCGGACGAGCTTTCAGCGACGTTCTGGGATTAAATTTCCGATTCAAGTCATCGGCGATCGCAGCTTAATTTCCTGGCAGATCGTTAATCTCGAATGCTTTACCCCGCCAGAACAAGCGGCTAAACTCCCTGAAATTTTTCAAAACGAAAAGCGCTCAGTTTTCAACGTTGAGCAAAATCCAATTTGGCGCTTATCCTTAATTTCTCTATCAGCAAACAGGCACATTTTGCTTGTTAGCCTGCCTTCCCTCTGCGCCGATTCCCGCACCATCAAAAATCTAATTCGAGAAATTAGCCAGTGTTATTCAGCTTGCTTGCAAGGTGAGGAACTGGCCGACGAAGTGGTGCAATATGTCCAATATTCGGAATGGCAGAATGAATTGATTGAGGATGAAGAGGCGGCAGAGGGCAAAAAATATTGGACTGAGCGGGATTACTCGGCGCTAGCCAGTTTAAAATTGCCTTTTGAAAATAAAAATAGCAGCGCGTCCGATCCATTTGAACCGAATTTTTTTGAGGTTAAAATAGAACTGAGTTTACTAGAAGAAATAGAAGCGATCGCCCGCCGCTACGAAACCTCAATATCTGCTTTCTTTCTAGCTTGCTGGAAAACGTTGCTCTGGCGGCGGTTGGGAAAGGCAGAAATCATTATGGGCACCGCCTTCGACAATCGCAAATATGAAGAATTAGAGCCAGCACTCGGTCTATTTGCCAAGTTTTTGCCGCTTCGCAGCCAACTGCAAGAAAATTTTACCTTTCAGGAATTCTGGCAGGAAATTCAGCAATCCCAAAGCGATGCTTATAAATGGCAGGAATATTTCAACCGGGAAGATATAAACGGCTCGCCTGGATTTCCATTTTGTTTTGAGTTTGAGGAACAACTAGAAAAGTATGCGGCGGCTGGCGTAGATTTTTCAATTTACCAGCAATATGTCTGCGGCGATCGCTTCAAAGTTAAACTCTCCTGCGTGCGCCGAGAGGATGCTCTCATCGCTGAGTTTCACTACGATCCGGCCTTGATAGGGGAACAAGCGATCCAATGTTTAGCAGAGCAATTCTACACCTTAACAAAAAGTGCAGCTAATCACCCAGAAACCGCTCTCGGCGAGTTGGAAATTCTGAGCGATCGCGCCCGCCACCAAGTCTTAGTTGACTTCAACCAAACACAGAAAGATTACCCAAAAGACAAGTGCATTCACCAGCTATTTGAGCAACAAGTGGAGCGCGTACCAGATTGCCTTGCGGTTGTCTGTGAAAATCAGCAACTCACTTACCGGGAACTCAACGTCCGCGCCACCCAAATCGCTCGTTACCTACAACAATTAGGAGTTAAATCCGAAGGATTAGTGGGAATTTGTGCTGAGCGATCTGTGGATGCGATCGCCGGAATGCTCGGCATTCTCAAAGCAGGCGGCGCGTACTTGCCACTCGATCCGGCCATGCCAAAAGAGCGCCTCGCCTTGATGTTGCAGGATGCCGGAGTGGCAGTGCTATTAACGCAACAACAGCTAATCGAAAACTTGCCAAAAACTCAGGCAAAAATCGTTTGCTTAGACGCAGAAATTCCCTCTGTCTCCCCCTCTCCCTCTCCTCCTCTCTCTCCTGAAAATTTAGCTTATGTCATTTATACTTCCGGTTCCACTGGCACGCCAAAGGGAGTGGCAATTGAACACCGATCGCTCGTCAATTACCTCTACAGCATTCAGGAACAGCTAAACCTGCCATCAGGTGCCAGTTTCGCAACCGTTTCTACCTTGGCAGCAGACTTAGGAAATACAGTAATTTTTCCAGCTTTATGTACGGGAGGAAGCCTTCACATAATTTCCCAGGAACGCGCTACCGATCCAGAGGCGATCGCTGCTTACTTTCAACAGCATTCCATTGACTGTCTCAAAATCGTTCCCTCCCATCTAAAAGCTTTATTAACTGCTTCTTATCCGGCGCAGGTTTTGCCGAAAAAGCGATTAATCCTTGGCGGCGAGGCCTTAAGTTGGAATTTGCTCGAAACTATTCAGAAATACGCCCCAGACTGTTCAGTCTTCAACCATTACGGGCCAACAGAAGCAACCGTAGGCGTGCTGGCTTATCCCATCAAAGACCGAGAAAATTGCATTTCTGAGACAGTTCCTCTCGGTCGCCCTATCAATAACGCGCAGATTTATTTACTTGATTCGCACTTGCAGTCAGTTGCCATTGGCGTGTCCGGCGAGTTATACATCGGCGGTGCTTCTTTAGCTCGCGGCTATCTAAACCAACCCCAATTAACCGCAGAAAGATTCATCATCAACCCTTTGAGAAATGCCGCAGGCATTCTTCCTTCTGATTCCTTAGCTATACCTTCAAATCGCCTTTATAAAACAGGAGATTTGGCTCGGTATTTGCCGGACGGAAATATTGAGTTTTTAGGGCGGAGCGACAGCCAAGTTAAACTGCGAGGGTTCCGCATTGAATTGGGGGAAATAGAAGCAGCGCTATCTCAACATTCTGCTGTGCGCGAAGCAGTAGTTTTGCTACTGGAAAATGAACCGGGGAATCAGCGCTTAGTGGCCTATGTTGTACCCGCGAGGGAATCAGCGATCGCTATTAACGAGCTGCGGTCATTTGTAAAAGAAAAACTGCCCGACTACATGGTTCCTTCTGCTTTTGTCGTACTGAAAGCATTGCCCCTCACGGCTAATGGAAAAATAGACCGGCGGGCGCTGCCAGCGCCGGAGGTGGCGACAGCCGATTTAGCAGATACTTTTGTCGCTCCTAGCACTCCCATTGAGAAAATGCTTGCTGAGATTTGGGCCCAGCTGCTAGGGCTGGAAAAAGTGGGAATTTATGACAATTTCTTTGATTTGGGGGGACATTCATTACTGATTACTCAGTTGCTAGCAAAGGTAAGAGATTCTTTCCAAAAGGAATTGCCCTTGCGCCGTTTCTTTGAAGCGCCTACCATCGCTGCTTTAGCAAAGAATATTGAGGTGAAGCATGGGGGGGATTCTGCGGGCGATCGCACTGCAAGTTTCGATATTAACGCTGAAGTTGTTTTAGATCCAGCAATTCGCCCTGCAACTCCATTGAGCGAGCCAAAAACGGAACCAGCTTGCATTCTCTTAACAGGGGCGACGGGCTTTTTGGGAGCCTTTTTACTCCGCGACCTCTTGCAACAAACTCAAGCAGAAATTTATTGCCTAGTCCGTTCTGCCGATTCAGAATCAGCCAAAAAGCGGATTCAAAGCAGCCTAGAATCCTATTTAATTTGGGATGAAAGCAGCAGCGATCGCATTATCCCAATTGCTGGAGATTTGTCTCAACCACTTTTGGGGCTTTCCGAGGAGGAGTTCCGAGTTTTAGCCAGTAAAATTGATGTCATCTACCACAATGGTGCATTTGTCAAGTTTACTTATCCCTACTCGGTTCTCAAACCCGCTAACGTTTTGGGGACGCAGGAAGTTCTGAGATTGGCGAGTCAAAGTAAGCTAAAACCAGTCCATTTAATTTCTACGATTTCCGTTTTCTCGGCAATGGGAGAATCTGGGATTAAGCTCGTGCGAGAGGAGGATGAACTCACTCCGGGAGAGGGTCTAAAAGGCGCTTACACTCAGACTAAGTGGGTGGCAGAAAAGTTAGTAGAGGTCGCGCGCGATCGCGGGGTTCCTGTTAGCATTTACAGGCCAGGCCGCATTTCTGGGGACAGCCAAACAGGGGCCTGCAATCCCAGTGACTTACTGTACAGGTTAATCGCTGGTTGCGTGCAACTTGGATGTGCGCCCGATGACGATAAGCTGATGAACGTAGCGCCTGTTGACTATGTGAGCCGAGCGATCGTTCATCTTTCGAGCCAAAAAGAATTGCTCGGAAAGACTTTTCATTTAGTCAACCCTCAGTCTTTTCAGATGAGTGAATTGCTTGGCTGGGTTTGCTCAATGGGTTATCCAATCAAACAAGTTTCTTCTGAGACTTGGCAAGCAGAAGTAATCAATCGCGCTGGATATTCTCCAGAAAATGCGTTGTATCCGCTTGTCAGTCTTTTCTCCGAAAAAGTTTCGGAAGCAGAAATGGCTAAATCTGCCACGCTGCAATTCGATTGCCAGAATGCCTTGAAGGGACTTTCTGGAACGGACATTATCTGCCCGCAAGCGGATGCAAGTTTGTTTCGGACTTATTTTTCCTATTTCGTCGATCGCCAGTTAATAGAGGCTCCCAAATATCTGGTCTAAAAATGTAGAGGCGCGAGCGATCGCGTTTCTACCTTGCTCACTTTGAGGAGAATTTTAAATCTAGCATCACTTAAACTTGCGGAAGTCCTGATTAGTTTATTTAAGAGAAGGCAAAAGATTTTTATGTTAGGAAGTAGTAATGCGATCGCGATCGCAGGCAGAGCTACCGCAGAAGGAACGCGGCGTTACAGGGAACGGCACAACAAAAACTGTGCAGCCGATCACTTCCGAGAAACTGGTTCGCTTGTTGCCAGCTCGATTGGAATTGGCACTTACCTTGGCGAACCAGATGAGTATACTGACACTCTTGTGGCGGAAGCTGTAGTTGAATCGGTTCGGCGGGGTGCCAACGTAATTGACTCAGCAATCAACTACCGCTACCAGTACGGAGAGCGGAGTGTCGGAAAGGCTATCCGGCGTCTCCTGGAATCGGGAGAAGCCTCAAGAGATGAACTAATTATCTGTACGAAAGGCGGCGTTGTTCCGCATCCAACTCCAAACCATGTAGAGTGGTTTTATCAGCAGTACGTCGAGCCAAACAACTCTACTGTCAGCATGGCAGATTTGGCTGCGGAGCGTTACTGTATCCACCCAGAATACATTCAAGATCAGCTTAATTGGAGCCTCGCCAACCTCGGCATTGAGACAATCGATGTCTACTATCTTCACAATCCAGAAAAGCTACTTTCTCAAGTTGAACCCGATACTTTTTACAATCGGTTGCGAGAGGTTTTTGAGGTACTTGAAGGTGCAGTTTTAGCTGGAAAAATTGCCAATTACGGTCTGGCAACTTGGAATGCTTTCCGCGTACCTCCAACTCAAAGGGATCGTATCGATCTGGCGCGTGCGAAATTTCTTGCTGGGGAAGTAGCTGGGAACAAAGAGGATCGGTTTCGGTTTATCCAGCTTCCTTTGAATATGGGGATGCCGGAAGCGGCGCTAACCCCAACTCAAACAATCAAAGGAGAACAAGTCTCAGTATTGGAAGCTGCCGATCGCTTAGGCATTTCCGCGATCGCCAGTATGTCGCTGTGTCAAGCGCAGGTTATCGGTCAGATCCCAGAAAAGATTGCTTCTGCCTTTGGCGATCGCTTGCGGACAGACTGCCAGCGGGCGCTCCAATATACCCGGAGCGCCCCTGGCCTCCTGAGTGCCCTTGTAGGGATGAAAGCGCCAAAACATATAGAAGAGAACCTAGCCCTTGCTGCTGTCCCGCGGCTTGAGAGAGCAAGCTTTCTGGAACTTACTGATTCAATTGTTCAAGTGTTAAACGGAAATTGAAGTTCCCCTTGCCGGAGAACGGCTGAACTTAAAATCTTGAATGGCGTTACCCAAAAAATTGGGTCTAAAGCCCCTTCTTCAGTGGCCGGCTTTAATTTCCACTGTAAAGTCTAAAGAATCATAAAGTAAGCACATCTTATAGGCATAGTTATTTATGAATGTGATACCATAATTGCATGATTATATTAGAGTTTAAGTTGAAAGGCAAAGCGCAGCAATACCGAGTCATTGACGACATGATTCGGACGGCTCAATCTGTCAGAAACAAAACTCTTAGATACTGGATCGATAATCAAGGGGTTAAGCTAGTTGACCTGTACAAACAGTGTGCCATTATGGCGTTTGAGTTTGAATGGGCAGGCAAACTTAACTCGATGGCGCGTCAAGCTACGGCACGAATGTGCTATTTTTGCTATTCAACGTTTTTTTGCTAATTGCCAAGCCAAGAAACCAGGGAAAAAGGGATACCCGCAGTTCAAAAAAAATACTAGTTCCGTCGAATACAAGACATCAGGGTGGGCGCTTTCTGCTGATAAAAGATGTTTAATGTTTAAGGACGGTTTTGCTGCTGGGAAGTTTAAGTTGATCGGTAGTAGGGACTTGCATTTCTATGCACCCGACGAGATTAAACGAGTTAGGGTTGTCCGTCGTGCCGATGGCTACTATGCTCAGTTTTGTATCAATATTGAACGAACAGAGGAATCTATCTCCACTGGTAAAGTCCTTGGAATAGATGTGGGATTAAACCATTCCTATACCGATACTAATGGTGAGACAGTCCCCCACCCTCGCTATCTTCGCAAAAGTGAAAAAGCTTTGAAGAGATTGCCAAAGCGAGTTTCAAGGTAAGAAGAAAGGTTCCAGCAATCGGAAAAAAGCGATCGAGAAGTTAGGAAGAAAACACCTTCATGTCAGCAGGCAGCGTAAAGACTGCGCCGTCTTAACGGCGTTGTGCGTTGTAAAATAAGCGCGATTTTGTAGCCTAGGTCGAACTTCAGGTGAAGAATATGGCTAAGAATCACAAGCTTGCTAAATCAATTAGCGATGCAGCGTGGTCACAGTTTGCTCAGTGGTTGCAATACTTTGGAAAAATGTACGGTAAAACAGTAATTGCTGTGGGGCCTGTGTATACTTCCCAAGATTGTTCAGCCTGTGGCAATACTGTCAAAAAAACGCTATCAACTAGAACCCATATTTGTGGTTGTGGTGCGATATTAGATCGCGATCACAACGCCGCGAAGAACATTTTGGCAAAAGGATTGAAGCAAGCAGGAATCAATTCAAATACGGTGGGGCACACCGAAATTAACGCTTGGGGACAGAACGATCTCTACTATGAAGGTGGTGACATCAACGAGCAAATCGACTGACCCAAGCAAGAATCCTCGCGCCTTCAGGCGCCCGGAGTGTCAAAGTTCAACTTTTCCGCAGTGCAGCGATAATCTGTGCGTTTGCCTGGGGAAAAGTAAATTGGTCAATTTCATCGAGTGTGACCCAGCGAATTTCATCGCATTCGATCGTTTGCGGTTCCCCACTGACGTAGCGGCAGTGGTGCACGTAGAGCCTAACTGTAAATTTAGTGTAGTCGTGGTCAATTGTAATCAGGCGATCGCCAACTTCTACGACAATCCCCAACTCCTCCATAATTTCCCGTTCTATGCAAGCTTCGATCGTTTCCCCAGGCTCTATTTTACCGCCAGGAAACTCCCATAAACCCCCGTGCAGTCCGTGTTGTCGGCGCTTGTCAATCAAAATTTGTTGTCGCTCGTTCCAGATTGCTGCAACGCCGATAACTTTGTGGGCAAAAGGAGAAAGAGACATATTAATTAGGAATTGGGAATGGGGAATTGGGAATTGGGAATTGGGAATTTAAGAATAATCTCAATAATTATTCAATTATTTAATCTAAAATCTAAAATCTAAAATCTAAAATCTAAAATCTAAAATCTAAAATCTAAAATATTAAGCCCCCATCTTGCGAGGGGGGGCTTGACACTTGGACCAGTTCAAGGTTAAGAATCTACTAATCGTCCGAGCCGTGTCTCTCACTGGCTTGTATGGACTTTTCAAAAGTCATTCGCTGTTCGGCATTTTTCAGAAAATAACCGCTAATCATAGCCGAGGCGAGCAATCTACCCAAATGTTCGCGACTGGTAGTGACTGTCACCCCGAAGTGTTCCGAAGGCAAATTCCCCAAAAGTCCAACAATATTTCGCTCCATTACTTGAAACACTTCGTGAGAAGTCGGCTTAGACAACTGAGAAACTGTGTCGGGAGCCATTGACTGCACGTATTGCCATAATAAGTTGGCATTTTCTCCGTCTTCTTCAAAGAATTCTGGGGATTTATTAGATGAGTTGCTCACGAGTACCTCCGTTTCAGAGACAGCTTGTTATGTTAGACGCGGGCGGTTAAATTAAATAACCCTTATCCGATCGCTGCTGATCTTTATTACTAAGTAATTACTAATGTAGCAGGACAGTCGTAACAACCAAGTGGGCACAACCGAATTAAAAGCGGCGGTTTTTACGATTTTAGATTGGGGATTGCGAGTGGGCGAAATGTCCGATCGCCAATCCCCAATCTACCTAGCTGGCTAGATAATCGTTCATATCTTGCTTGCGCTTGCGGAGTTTGGTCAAAGCTTCCCGTTCTATTTGCCGCACTCGTTCCCGACTGATGTTGAGACGATCGCCTATTTTTGCCAAAGTTAAGGTTTGCCCGTCTTCTAAACCGAACCGCAAGGCGAGCACTTCTCGCTGTTGCTGAGTCAGTTCCGCCATCAGGTGGTCTAAGTCAGTCCGCAGGGAAGATTGCAGGGCAAAATCTTCTGGCGTAGTACCGGTATCTTCCAACAAATCGCCCAACTCTGTATCTTGATTGTCTCCCACGCGCAAGTCCAGGGAAAGTGGCAGGCGCGCGCGATCGAGATATTCGCGAATCTGTTTGGGAGTCAATTCTAGCTCTGATGCCAATTCAGCAGCCGTGGCCGCGCGACCAAGCTGTTGAGCAAGTTGGCGCTGAGCCTTTTTAATTTTGTTGAGCTTTTCGGTGATGTGGATCGGTAAGCGGATGGTGCGGCCTTTTTCGGCGATTGCCCGAGTAATTGCCTGACGAATCCACCAATAAGCATAAGTAGAAAATCTGTAGCCCTTAGTCGGGTCAAATTTTTCTACTCCCCGCTGCATCCCGATCGTGCCTTCCTGAATTAGATCCAGTAAATCTACGTTGCGCTTGATATATTTTTTGGCAACAGAGACTACCAGGCGGAGATTCGCTTCCACCATTTGGCGTTTTGCCCTTTCCCCGTGCTCGAGCGTCCGCTGCAACTGTGCCTCAGACAGCCCAACTGCCTGTGCCCATTCAGCCGCCGTCGGGTCGCGGCCTAACTCTTCGGCTAAAATATTTTTCTCCTGATGCAGTGCGGTTGAGCGCTGTACCTGTTTCCCGTAGAGTATTTCTTGCTCATGGGTCAACAAGGGAACGCGGCCGATTTCCCGCAAGTAAGCGCGAACAGAATCTGTATCTGAGGACTTAAGAGTTTTCATGAGCTTTTCCCGCTGAGGATCTGTGCCTCTAAAGGTTTGCGGTAGTCGCAAACCCCTAGCTTTAGCTGGGAAGGAAAGCGGGCGGGGACTTGCGCTTTCCTTCCATTTAAAGAGGCTTAATTTTATGGTAGCTAGCTACTACTCCCAGTCAGCACCGTCTCAGGTTAGGTTTTGGTTGGGGTGTGCACAATACTACGTTATGTTAAGAATCTTAACATTTGTGAGAGCATTTGCCTACATTTCTTCATATTTATTTCATGTAAGCCTGGACAGTTGGTACGAGGGTACCCGCTTTCCTAGCTTTACAGTTTGCATCAATATAAACAAAATCGGCCACCTCTGTCAGAGGGAGATGGGGAGAGGGGTACAGGGGTAGATGGGGAGGGAACGCTGTTGGCACAGCAAAGAGTGAAAAATACAATTTAAATGCCCGGCAGTTACAGGCGGGCGATCGCACTCTGGACCCAAGAAACCGGGCTTTTTACGGAATCTGCGGGCTGTAAGGAGGTATTTTGGTTAAAAAACCCGATTTCAGGCCACCCGTCTGTCCAAGGGTATAAATCTGAAGTTACACATATCGATCGACCCGCCCTACAGATAAGGATTAATTAACAATTAAATAAGAGATTTGAATGGCAGGCATTCGCTCTCCTATCTGGAAATAAATCTGCGTTGCATCTGCGTTTATCTGCGGTTTCCCTATCAATCAAAAATTTATGCAATAAGTCTAATCAGTTCTTTGCCGTTGAGCTTCGTACAAGATGAGGGCTCCGGCGATCGACACATTTAAAGATTCTACGCCACGACTCAGGGGAATTTGGATTTGTCGATCGGCCAAACTTCTCAATTCTTCCGACAAACCAGAGCCTTCGTTGCCCAAAACTATCAGAGTCGGCACTCGCAAATCTACTTCCCAATAACTTAAACTGGCCCCGGCGACAGTTGCTAAAATTTGCATTCCTCGATTTTTATAGGTAGAGACTTCGGCGGTTAAATCTGGACTGACTGCCATTGGCAGCTTAAACCAAGCTCCTGCCGAGGCGCGCAGCACTTTGGGATGGTCTAAATCGGCGCTGTCTGCGCTCAGCAGCAAACCGTCAGCATTAGCAGCCGCAGCCGTGCGGACGATCGCCCCCAAGTTGCCCGGATCTTGGATTGTTTCTAAGGCTATTCCTAAAGTTGACAATTCTGCTGGCTCTGTTGCGGTGCGGGGTGCGGTGGCGACAATGCCGTCGGGTTGGACTGTAGTGGCGATCGACTCTAACACTTTTGCACTTACTAATTCTGTGCGATCGGCTAAATTACCAACTTGCTCCCAAAGTTCCCCGTGCCGGTCCAGCCATTCGGGAGTGCAGCAAACCGTTGCTAGCGGGTATTTGGCAGCGCAAGCTTCTTCGAGCAAGTGCGTCCCTTCGAGTAAAAATAATTGTTGTTCCCTGCGTCCCTTCGAGCTGTGGAGCTTGCGAATGTCTTTAACTAGGGGGTTTTGAATACTTGTCAGCATTGTTTAATTCAGCAGAGCGAATGGGGTTATTGCCTGTATCGGGTTAACCCCAAACTTCTTTCTGCCTTTGGAATGCGGAACCCGGGACTTGAACCCGGAAGGCTTGCACCACATGAACCTGAATCATGCGCGTCTACCAATTCCGCCAGTTCCGCATCGGTCACGAATTACTACTTTGCCATAAGTTCGCGAATCTGTCAAGTGTTTTGGGGAATTTATTTTTTTTCTGGGCTGCTCCTACATATCAAATCCGTTGGCATCGGAATTATTCATCTCTCTTTTCTGGAGATTCTGTGTCTGAAGTATCAAGAGTGGTTTAATCATTCAACAACAACAGTAAACTATACGATCGCTAATAGGTCGTAAGATTAAATGAACCGCGAAGGCGCTAAGGACGCGAAGGAAGAAGGAAGAAAATATTCGTGATGCGCAATCCGATTTTGGATTTCCGATTAAAATTATTAATCAATCTAAAATGTAAAATCTAAAATTGTCCAATGCCATGCCCATTCTGTTACCATTGATTTGGCAGATATTTCTCATCACGTCCGCTACCTATGTCTGAGCCATTAACCCTCGATCCGAGTCAGTTGCCAGATATTAGCAACTTAGTTTTAGAAGACGATACTCCTTTGGACAGCTTCATCAAGGAAAAACAGCAGCGGCTGCTGACAACGGTTTTATATAGCGGTGGCGATACAGGTATTACCGTTCCCTTCATTGCGGCTGCAAATGTCGGTTTGTTCAGCAGCGTGCGTCTACCTGGAATCGCCCCGGATGTGTTTCTCAGTATTAATATTACTGGTGCTGAGGATTGGTGGGAAAAACAAGTGCGATCGTATTTATTTTGGGAATTTGGCAAACCTCCGGAAATTGCGATCGAAATTGTTTCCCCAACTCCGGGCAACGAATTGGGCAGCAAGTTAATAGATTACGCTCGAATGCGAATCCCGTATTATGTCCTGTACGATCCGCTACGCGAGTTGAAAGGGAGTACGCTGCGAGTCTTTGAATTGCAGAATCAATCTTACGTGCCCAAAAGTGATGCTTGGTTTCCCGAAGTCGGTTTGGGACTAACTCTGTGGCAAGGTGAATTTGAAAATGTCGGTGGTACTTGGTTGCGCTGGTGCTATGCTAGTGGCGAGCCCATTCCTACAGGCGACGAACTGGCAGCGCAAAAAGATGCTCAGTTATCTCAAAAAGATGCTCAGTTACTGGAGGAACAGGCGCGCACTAAACAAGCATTTATCCACGCGATCGAACTCGGTTTAAGACTGAAATTCCCAGATGAAGGATTGCTGTTGCTTGAGGAGATTTCGGGAATTTCTGATGTTGGTGTTTTGCAGGCGATCGCATCTTATATGCCAGCGGCCAACAACCTCGAGGAAATCCGCCAAATCTATCAACCCTAATTTTACAACAAGGTTCGTAGTAACTCACATCTAGCGCTCTTCTTAGGAACGGCAAGATGCCCATTCCACAAAACATCAAGTTGCTTGTGGAGTGGGCGTCCCGCCCGCGCTCAAAGACAATTTAGATGCGGGACAGCTTACTTAAAAAAAGTGGGAATCTAATCGGCCAAATCGGCGAAAACCTCGCGCACGGCCGGATGCACCAATCGGTGATTCTGCACGTTCAATCCCTTCGCCAAACTCGGATTCATTTCCAAAGCTTTAATCCCGTTATTTGCCAACTGCAAAACATAAGGCAAAGTGCTGTTATTCAAAGCTTGAGTCGCAGTCCAAGGCACGGCACCGGGCATATTCGGCACGCCGTAATGCACGACTCCTTCCTCAACATAAGTAGGATTTGTGTGAGAAGTTGCCCGCAAAGTTTCCACGCAGCCGCCTTGGTCAACGGCTACGTCAACAATCACAGAACCGGGGTGCATCTTCGCAACAAGTTGGCGAGAAACCAGCACTGGAGCTTTTTTACCTAAGACCAAAACCGCACCGATTAACAAATCAGTATCGGGGATAACTGCTTCAATTTGCAAAGGACTGCTGTAGAGGTATTCTACTCTGGAACCGAACAGAGTTTCCAAGTAGGCTAAGCGATCGACATTTACGTCTAATATCTGCACTCTCGCGCCCATTCCTACAGCAATTCTGGCTGCTTCTGTGCCGACAATTCCGCCGCCCAAAATCACAACTTTACCCGGTCTTACCCCCGGTACGCCGCCCAAAAGCACTCCTCTGCCACCTTGCTGTCGTTCCAGAAACCGAGCTCCGAACTGCACGGCCAAACGCCCTGCAATAATACTCATCGGCGTCAGCAGTGGCAATTTTCTGTCCGGGAGTTCGACGGTTTCGTAGGCGATGGCCTGGACTCCGCTGCTGATTAAATGCTCGGTTAATGTGCGATCGGCAGCCAAGTGCAAATATGTAAACAGCAACTGCTCTTTTTGCATCAGCGGATACTCAGCAGGCAGCGGTTCCTTAACTTTAACAATTAGTTCGCGCTTCCAGACATCTGAAGCGTTTAAGACAATCTTAGCCCCTGCTTGAACATAGTCCTCGTCCGCAAAACCGGCCCCAGCACCAGCATTGGTTTCCACAAAAACTGCGTGACCTTTGTCCGAACAAGCCCGGACACTTGTGGGACCCAGGCCGACTCGAAACTCCAAATCCTTGATTTCCTTCGGGACGCCTATTTCCATCTATAACCTCTAATCTCAGGCATACATAGATCGAATCTAACCTAAAAACCATCCCCAGCGGGACAATACCATTGTAGATTTTAGATTTGGCAATCCGGCTGGGCTAGGAGAATTTTTGTTGAATTTTCCGCCAGATCGATCGCAATTTCCCAAATCGATCGTTTTCCATCAAGTCGATCGTCTTTTTAGCTTGTTCCAACTCTAACTGTAGCTGTTGAATTTGAGCTTGGTAATTCTGCAATTGGGAATTGGCTTCCTCCAACTGAATTCGCACTTCCGTTTCCCCCAGTATTTTTCCTAATTGCAATATCGTGATAGCCTAGGGACTGAAAGGCAAAAAATACGATTTCCCAGTTATTCGCAATACAAAACTCATTGACTGCTTTCGCCACACCGTAAGGCATCACCTCGCATACCGACCAATTCGTGTAATCGTTAAAAACCATCATTCCTGCAGCTTTAACTTTAGTATAACCTTGCTGAATATCTTTGCATACACCTTGATATCCGTGGTCGGCATCGATATATATCCAGTCAAAATACTCGTCAGGAAAGCTCCTTAAAATTGTCGAAGAATCCCCTTCGTGAAGCTCTACCGTTCCATTTTCTATCCCTTCTTGAACTAGACTTTTTTGTTTTTTGCTGATTTCTGCTTTGAATAAATCAAAATTATAATCGAGCAAATGCAGCTTTTTGGGCTTGGCAATAGCCATAATTTGTTCGGCAAAGTGCCCGTATTGAGTTCCCACCTCAGCCACCACACTATTTTTAGGCAGATATTCCAACATCTTCAATCGACTTTCAACAAAGCGACAATTCTTAACGTGACAATCTTGAAGCATTGGCGCCGAAAGCAGGAATGGATTGTCATCAAAATTATTCCAATTCTGGTTATTCCAGTCCTTAGTCGCTTCTAAAAATATTTTTTTGTCTTCTATAAAATCAAACATATTATTCCGCTGATTATTGAACTCGAAGCCGTGGGAAAAATATCTAATCAATACCAAGCATTGTGTAGTCAGTACCTACGTTTTTTTGCCAATTCAGAAGCAATGACTAAAGTACCTACTACATTTTTTTGACATTTTTGACATGGGGGCAATTTGGTCGGCTACAAAAAATTCTAGGGTAATCCTATTTGATTTTTGAACGAGATTTTTTGTAAAGGAACCTCTGATGCCGTATAGAAGGAGAAAATAAATATTGACCTTGACAAATCCAGAAACGATTACTATTTAATTTTAAGTTAACCCTATTTTAGATTAAAATACATTAGGGTTTAATAGATGTGATTAAATAATAGCTGATAAAGAGTCTGCTGTCAATATATTTTATCTGTCACTTATAATTTAACAGGCTTGCACTCAGGGGGTCTCAAAACAAATGCCACGGATACCTACCTTAACATTCGATCGCGGAACGCTGCTGCTACACCCGCCGCCCAAAGGCAGAGACTGGGTGGACTTTGCGACATGGGACGATCGCGTGGAAAAATACCGCATTCGAGCCATTCACTACCGCCCGCTGGTAGAATGCCTCCAAGCCGAGTGCATTCACTTCACGGACGAAGCTAGGGGATACGAACTACTCGAACTCGTACCCAGCGTGGAAATGCAGCCTTACCCACATCAAGAACAGGCCCTCGCAGCTTGGCAGGAAGCAGGAAGCCAAGGAGTAGTCGTCCTCCCCACTGCTTCCGGCAAAACTTATCTGGCACAATTAGCCATGCAAGTCACTGGTCGCAGTACATTAATTGTAGTACCAACTCTCGATTTAATGCACCAGTGGTATGCTAATTTAAAAGCCGCTTTTCCCGACATCGAAATCGGGTTGTTGGGCGGAGGTTCGCGGGACAAAACGCCAATTTTAGTAGCAACCTACGACAGTGCAAGTATTCATGCAGAAACCTTAGGCAATAAATACGGTTTGCTGGTTTTTGACGAATGCCACCATTTGCCAACGGACTTTTATCGAGTAATTTCCGAATATGCGATCGCGCCTTTTAGACTGGGACTGACAGCTACACCCGATCGCACAGATAACCGCCACAGCGATTTGCATTTCCTGATCGGCCCGACAGTATTTAGCAAAAGACCCGAAGATTTGGCAGGCGATGCTTTAGCCGACCATAAAATAGTTCAAATTATGGTAAAACTGTCAACAGAAGAAACCGACCGCTACGCCGAATTAATCAACATTCGCAACGACTTCTTAAAACAGTCTAACATCAGAATATCCAGCCTGGATGGCTGGAAACAGTTTATCATGGCAAGCGCGCGATCGCCCCTGGGACGGCGCGCCATGCTAGCCCACCGCCAAGCCAAAGAAATAGCCCTTTGTACCGAAGGCAAACTGCGAATCTTAGCCAAAATACTAGCAGAACACTCTCCCCAGCGCACCCTAATTTTCACCGGAGACAACGCCACAGTTTACCGAATTTCCCAAGAATTTCTCATCCCCACAATTACCCACCAAACCCCAGTCAAAGAACGCCACGAAATCCTCGATCGCTTTCGCAGCGGCGAATACAAAACCCTCGTCGCCTCCCACGTCCTCAACGAAGGAGTGGACGTTCCCGACGCCAGAATTGCTATCATATTGTCAGGAACCGGCAGCGAACGCGAATACATTCAGCGATTGGGTCGAGTTCTCCGCAAAAGCAGCGATGTAAATAAGTTAGCAATTCTCTACGAAGTCGTCACCGAAGACACCAGCGAAGAAAGAACATCCCAACGCCGCCGAGGAGGAATGCAGCCTCACCAACCCCAACCACAAACACAAATAGAACCGCCAAAGCCAGAATATCAGAAATTAGAAATTGTCAAACCGACACCCATTTACGGAGTCAACCGAGAGACAACCAAAAAAGCAGCAGAATCACCCGCAAAATGGGGAGAAGACAACGATGAAATTCCCTGGTAGCAAGCCCAAACTATATCTAAACACACTCTTTCTTTCTCTCTCTTCCCTTCGCGTTCTTCGCGCCTTCGCGGTTCGTTAAAAATAAAAAACTATTAACAAATGCTACCCACTGATTTATTAAGTCACCGCCAAAACGGAGAATCAATTATTCCTCTCCGCCTCAAGATAGATGCTAAAAACTTAGAAGCAGCTAAAGAAACGATCGACTGCTTCCAAGAGTCGATCGGCAAAACCCAAGGCGAGCTCGACGGACGCTTGCTAGAATTAGAAGGCGACAGCCCAGATTATCGGCTGAAACGGGGATTAGCGCACCTGCTGAAAAGCGGTTTCTGCACCTTGGAAGTCATCAGTCCCCTAGAACCCTCAGAGTTGAGACAGCGGGTTTTTGCATTGTCCGCGCGATCGACTCCCAGCCCTCAATCCACCCAATTAACCCTGGAAAAAGTAGCAAGTGAACTCAGCCAAGACTTAAATAGAGAAGTTTTGCCTCACGAAATCACTACAGGTTTATACGCGGATTTAAACGAAAACAAAATCCTCACAGAGTTTAATGCACCAACACCCGAAAACTTGCTTCACAAATACAATCTTTCTCAAGTTCAAGGCATATTTTACCGAGCAAGTCAAGTCCAATTAACCGCCCACCGCAACGATCCGGGAGAATACAAACTCTTATTCCGCTATCTGAAACTTTTTCAATTAATGACTTACATCGAAGGCGATGCAGACCACGGTTTTACACTGACAATAGACGGCCCTACAAGCTTATTCAAACCCAGCACCCGCTACGGCTTAGCCCTCGCGAAAATGCTGCCCGCACTGCTGCACGTCACCAAATGGAGTATGCACTCGACACTGCACACAAAAGACCCTTTTAGCGGCGTTTTGAAAACAGGTAAATTCACCCTCAATTCCGACTGCGGTTTAGTCAGCCACTATCCCCCTGGCAAGCCTTATGATAGTATGTTAGAAGCAGCATTTGCTGAAAGATGGAATTCCACAAAAACCGAGTGGCAACTAGAGCGAGAAGTTGATTTAATTCCCATTCCAGGTAGCGTGATGATTCCCGACTTTCGGTTAGTGCATCCCGACGGGCGAGTATTTTTATTAGAAATAGTTGGCTATTGGCGCCCGGAGTATTTGCAAAAGAAATTTGCACAAGTACAGAAGTCTGAATGCGATCACTTAATTTTAGCTATTTCCGAACGGCTGAACTTAGAAAAAGCCGGGGTGAATGTAAAAGATGTCCCAGCAAAAGTAGTCTGGTTTAAAGATAAATTGCTGCCCAAATCAGTCCTAGAAGTCCTCGAAGAGTAACCAATCCGCGCATTAGTTGCAAACTTCTTTCTTTCTTTCTCTCTCTCTGCGCCCTCTGCGCCCTCTGCGGTTCAAAAAAATCCTCCTCAAAAAACCTCCCACATTGCACGCTATACTAAAATGGGAATTCACCCAAATCCTTGCCACCGCGTAGTCTCACCCTAGAACCGATTGAAAAATGGCAGACACAAGTATTGTCGAAAGAATCAAAAAGCTGTTAGCCCTCGCCACCTCATCCAATGAAAACGAATCGACTGCAGCAGCCGAAAAAGCTTCCCTTTTACTGGCACAGTACAATCTCAGCCTCGCGGATTTAGGGCCAAATCACCAAGAAGAGATTGACGAAGACTCAGTTGAAACAACATCGAAATTTGTCACTTGGAAAATGATGCTGCTTTCGGGAATTGCTGACGCTAACGGTTGCAATGCCATGCGAAATACTTATAATGGCAGTATGTTTTTAGTGGGAACTTCTACAAACCTGATTGTTTGCAAACATCTGTACGAGTATTTGAGTTCTGCGATTGAAAAAAGGGCTAAATACCGCAAAGGAAACGGCAGGGGGTTGGCGTATCTCAATGCTTTTCGGGTTGGATGCGCGACGAGGTTGAGACAAAGATTGTTGGAACAAAAACAGGAGATGGAAAAGTCGGGGATTCCGGGTTCGGGGGATGCGGCGGCGACTCCAGGGATTGTTGTGCGATCGATGTTTGAGAAAAATCAACGGGCGATCGCCGATTATCTAGAGGGCCGAGGGGTTAAAATTAGAACGAGAACAGATTCTCAAGTCAGCAGCGCGGCGGGTTTTAATTCGGGGTATGAAGTGGGCGACAAAATTAGTTTGCACAAGCAAGTGCAGCAGCAAGGGGAACAAAAACAACTCAATGAATCTCTGTGAGTTTAAGTATAGTTAGCAATTAAATTTATACTGTTAATCCCTATGCCCTACAGTTCTTTCACCACAATCGGTAAAGTCAAGGAAGCATTTAATCTAACCACTGTAGAAGCAGTTCGTTTTTTGCCTAACATTGACCCTATTTCCCCCTCACAAACACTGACTGCCTTTTTGGAAGAAAGCCTGCCGTTTGCCTCATCCGCCAGCGAAAAAGCTCGTTCTGAAGGAATTATTTTCCCTGTTTTGCTAGAAGCGAGACGAATTTTACAGCGGCGAGTCAGCTTATTTTCTGGAGAAGACTTCACCGTAGACGAATCAATAGGACTGAACGGCGTGTGTGATTTTCTCTTTAGCCGTTCCGAAGAAATTCTAGAAATCGAAGCACCGGCCGTCATCATTGTGGAGGCAAAAAAATCTGACATCAGAACAGGATTCGGGCAATGTATTGCTGAAATGGTGGCAGCACAAAAATTTAATGAGGCTAAGAAAAAGCCGATTCCCATAATTTATGGTGTGGTAAGCAATGGCACTCAGTGGCGATTCCTCAAACTCGAAGGGCAAACAGTGACAATTGACTTGATTGATTATCCACTTCCTCCTGTCGAGCAAATTTTGGGGTTTTTGGTATGGATGGTGCGGGAAGGTTAGCTGGCTGACGGGTGACAACCCATCAGAACACAGATAGAATCAAGGACATACAGCCCTTGAAAAAGATGGTAGATAATTACTGACGAGCATTTATTTATTCAAGTTGAGGATAAGGTAAAAACATGACATTTTACGATCTAACTATTGCTAAAATTAGCCCAATGCCGGAGTCACTTGTTCAAGAGGTGAATGATTTTATAGACTTTTTGCTTCTCAAATACAACAGTGAATTGCCACAGCTTACTGAATCAGACTTTTCTGAGTATTTAAAGAATTTAGAAGCCTACGAAGAAAAGTTAGTTCGTGGAGAGATTAAATGGTAGCAGCTTCATCTTCCGATTCATCCCGGACTCTGAAATAGTAAAACAGATTAGCAACAGCCAAATCAGACGCTTTTTCCAAGTTCGACGATACTAAACTTTTATGACCCGCTATTTGCCCTTGCTCAATGATATAATCTTCGTACTCTTGACGCTGCTGCGGAGCGAGCATTAATTCCAGTTGAGTGCGAAGAGAATAAAAATGAGATTTCGATCTCAAATTTTCATAAAGTAATTGTTCATCCGGTATCGCTAAAGCTGTTGTGGCTGAATTTTTATCCCCCATAATAGCTAAGTCTGATTTACTAAAATCAGCACTCTCTAACTGCTTTAACTCACTTTGCGACAAAGATTTTATCCATTCAATCTGATTTTGCCAAGTGTCTAATGCCGCTAAATCGTGATTGTGAATTCGCGTGATTTCTGGGAATAGAAAATCTAGTTCCTCGTCAGAGTCGCAGCCAGCAATTACTGTTAAGCCATCTTGACGGATTTGTTGTTGAAGTTGAGAGATGCGATCGCCCGCAGCACCAAATTCATTTTGTACCTGATACGTGCCGATAATACTTTGCTCGATCGCCCAACTGCACTCTAACCGACGCAACTGTCCCGCCGCACAAGTTTCTTCTAATAAATGCGGATTTTTGTAATCAGCTAAAGCTTCAAACAACATCCCCCGCGCAGCATCAATTTCAGCATTGCGGCGGTTAATATCTTGCAGTTGCAAAGCCGATCGCATCCGTTGAATTGCTTGATTAAATAACCCGTAAGCCCGCACTAAGACTAG
The DNA here is from genome assembly GCF_036702495.1 of Microcoleus sp. C2D2. NCBI lineage: Bacteria > Bacillati > Cyanobacteriota > Cyanophyceae > Oscillatoriales > Microcoleaceae > Microcoleus > Microcoleus sp. C2D2. Next base: position 69,076 of record NZ_JAUBTO010000018.1, read on the forward strand.
GCGATGGTTCTCAAATTTTATATCTGCAACCACTTCGGAAATTAATTGCTTAATTTCCGCGCCTTGGCCTTTCAAAAGTTGTTCTAAATTGATGAAACCATTTTCTACTTTTACTTCCAGCCTTTCTACTGCTTTTTTTAGTTTCAAAGTCTGGTGCAAATTGACCGCTGATAAGGCTACCCCGGCGAAAGTTCCCACACCAATGACGGCTGTTGTCGCTTGCAGCACCCCCAAAGTGGCTTGGACGCCTTGAAAGCCCATGTGCATTTGCTGCATCTGCAAGCTGCCCATGACAAACTGCATGGGAGACACTAAGGGCGATAGTGGGTTGTTGTTGAGGGCCGCGCCAACGGCATGGGCTACGAACTGTCCCGTCGCTGCATCCCTCGCCATGCCGATCGGCACTCCAGCAGATGTAAACACTTGTGCGTACTTACCAGCCTCGATCGCAGCCTGTACCGCTGCAGGAAATACAAAGTTCATCATCAATTTTTACCCTGGTAGCAACCCACAGAATAACTAATATATTATGATACATTAAATAAAAAAAATTATATTTAGGCGCTGCAAATGGACACTTCGCTAATTAGTCCCAAAACAGTTGAGCTTGTTTCGCGGCTGACCGGGCAAAGACTCCGCCAAGAGGATATTAGTCCGCCTGTGCTTTTCCTGGGGGGGCTGGTGACGGTGTTGTTGGGAGTCATCTATGCCGACGGTACGGTTGGCGCTGAGGAAATGCAGCGGCTGCGGGCAACTTTGACGGAACTCATCCCCGCTAACAACAGTTTGCGCCAATTGGTAATGGCGATGGTTAAGGGCGTGCGAGATCAGCAAGTTTACAAGAAATTGACGGAGTTCTTGGCGCTGACATCGTGCTTTTCCGAGGAGGAAAAACTGCTGCTAATTAGTTTTGGGTATCAGATGTCGGCAGCAGATGGGACAATAGATAAACGCGAAAAAGAGTATTTGAAAATCATCGCCAACAGACTCGGAATCGATGCGCGATTTTTGACTGTTTTGGAAGCGAGTTTTAGTAATCAAGCAATAAGCGATACAGCAGCTTTAGCAGAAGTCCACTCGTTACTCGCTCCTGCCCAATTTCAATCTCTCGATTCTTTGTTTGTCCGTGCTGCCAGTCACATTATCGAACATTTACCAGAAAAACCCAAACAGCAAAAAAATCAAAAGCATTCAGTTTCCTCCTATCAGGAGTTGCAAAAATTTCAGGAGTATCGAAAACAACTGGATACAGTTTGTAACCAACTACATTTAACTCTGGTAGATGGAAGTTATCGCAGCGTCTTTTCTCGTACTTTAACAGAAGAAGTAACAAAAATATCTCGCAACTTGCAATCTCAGTGTTTCCGCGTGGCTGTTGTCGGCGAGTTTAGTAAAGGCAAATCAACTTTACTCAATGCGTTACTCGGCGAGGAAATCCAACCGGTGCGGGATATTCCCTGTAGCGGGACTGTGACTATTTTGAAATATGGTTCGCAGCGCCGGGTTATTTGTCGCTACAAAGATGGACGGGAGGAAGAAATTCCACCGGCACAATATCAAGAGAAAGCTTCTATTTCGGAAGAGGCGGCTTTGGGTTCTTGCGAAGATGAGATAATCAATTCGGAAATTAAAGAAATTGTTTTCGAGCATCCCGAATTAGAGTTGTGCCGCAATGGGGTAGAAATTATTGATTCTCCCGGATTAAACGAACAAGCGGAACGCACAGCGGTAACTCAGCAAGTTCTAAAAACTGCTGATGCAGTGATTTTCTTGACTCATGCTCAAAATGCTTTAACGGAGAAAGAGCGGGAACTGCTTTTGTACTTAAAAAAAGAACTGAATTATGGAAACGATCAAGGCGCAAGTAATATTTTTATTGTAGTTAACTTTTTCGATTTGCTCCGCCGAGAAGAGAGTCGAACTCAGGTAAGAAAAAGGGTAGAAACGATTGTTAATGGGGCAAACCCAATTATTGTGGGGGAAAACCGGAGTCATTTTATTTCTGCTCAATCAGCATTGGATGCGATTTTAGCAGGAAATGAAAATGACGATTACCTCAAAGCTTTTCAGGGTTTTACAAAGTCGGTTGAGCAGTTTTTGACAGTAGAACGGGGAGCGCTCGCACTTCAGCAGTCGGCATCGGGAATGAAGCAAATCATTGACACTGGCTGCGATGAATTGATTCAAATGCGGGAAATGTTAGAAGGAAAGTTGACCGTTTCTCAAGGAGATAAGGCGAATATTTTTGAACAAATGGCGGAAGTAAGCGGCCGCGATGTAAAAATCAGAGTTTTAGCTAATGAACTGATGGAGCAATCTGTAGAAGAAGCTATTGAATCTTGGAATGAATGGGTTCAAGGGTTAGGAGAACGCCTGATTGCAAAAACAGAGCGCTGGACTTCTGAGCATTCGCATATGTGGAGTCAAAAAGAGTTGACTAAAGATTATTCAGATCAATTTGTGGGAGATATCACCCAAGAAATAGAAGATTGGGCTACTGAAAAAGTACAGTCTATTTTACAACAGAATATGGGAGCTTTAAATAGTCAAATAGATGAAGACATTTATGCAATTCGGCAGGAGTTTCAAAAGTTCGATAAGCAACTGAGTAGTAACCTTGTCAGTCAATTTAATAATTTGGCGATGGCAGGTAATTTGGGCGGGATTGGTACAAGTGGAAGCGGGATTGCTGAATCAATTGGTGAGATAGAGGGTGGCGGATTCATAGGCGGTTTAGGGATTGGTGCCGCCGTCGGTGCTGCGTTGCTGTTTTTTACAGGGCTTGGTTTTATTGGAGTTATTTTGGGTGGCTTAGCTGCGGGTGCTGGTGGAGGTTTGGGCTTGAATTTCTTAGATGGCGACGCCGTTAAAGCTCAAATCAAGGAAAAAGTTTGTGAGTTAGGGTTGGAGAATTTCAATGAATCTTCACAGTCTATTTTTGATAAGATACAAGAAAGAATTATTGCATTATTCGAGAAGCGAATTGAGACGAGTAATGGTGTGATGTCAAAAGCTATCTCGCTGTGGGAAAATTTATTAGAACAGCAGGAAAAGCGCGATCGCCAAAATCAAGCAGAATGCGAGGCCCAAAAAGTTTGGCTGGCTGACAAACGTCGAGAACTCGAACAAGTACAAAATCAAATTCAAACAATCTTAAATCAAAGTGCCCGCTAATTCAATCAGTAACGGGTAAGCGCAAAAAAACCATAGTACATACAGCTTATTCCAGGCTTATGAAATACAGCCCAGAAACCGGGTTTCTTTACAGTTCTCGCATCATTACTGATTCTGTTCAAGAAACCCGGTTTCTCGCCCCCAATCAATCAATCAATCAATTCCGCTTCTTCAAAAATCAGTCTAGTCGTCAACTCCAAACCAGGCAGCAACTCATCCACAATTAGTGTATTATCCGTATAAACTTGACTCGAACCATCGCTCAAAAAACTTCTAATTAAAATAGCTTCTGGATCGATCGTCCAAACTCGCGGAACGCCCGCCGCCAAATAATCTTTCGCCTTCTCTTCAAATTCCTTCATACTTCGATCCGGCGATATAATCTCAATCACCAGTTCAGGAATTGCGGGACAAGCTTCATTTCGCCGCCAACTTTTCGGCAGACGTTCATAAGAAATGTACGTTAAATCTGGAACAGGTACCCAATCTTTATCCTGACGTTTTAACAAAATTGCCCATTCTGGAAGCACTCGCCCGCGTCCTTTACACCATACACGAATTAGGTGACACAAAGCTCCCTGTAAACTGGAATGAAAAAATTTTGGAGACACTTTAGGAACTGCTTCACCATCTACAAACTCACAATATATATCTCCGTCGGGCAAAGCTAGAAATTCTGCTAAAGTGAGTTTGGTTCCCATGCCTACCATGACTCCCAGCCCTCTCGCTAATTAATTCAAATATCAATTATACAAAATTTCCAAACTTTCCTAGAAGTACGATCGCCCCTGGGCCTCTATTCCAAAAACCGAATAACAAAATCCCCGACTTCTTAAAGAAATCGGGGATTTAACAGCGATCGCATTTTAGGTTAAGCGTTTCGCCTGTTTTTATGCCAAAACTGGCACCGGCTGCGGCCAACGACCCATGACTTTACCAATCACCGCCAATTCTTCCATCAACTTGTCGAACTGATCCGGTGTTAAAGATTGCGGCCCGTCAGACAAAGCTTTTTTCGGATTCGGGTGCACTTCAATCATCAGCGAATCAGTACCAGAGGCGATCGAAGCAAACGCCATCGACGGTACAAACTGCGCCCAACCGGTGCCGTGACTCGGGTCAACCATCACCGGTAAGTGAGTCAGAGTCCGCAATACTGGTACTGCCGACAAATCTAGCGTATTGCGCGTATATTGCCTGTCATACCCGCGAATTCCGCGCTCGCACAAAATCACGTTCGGATTGCCAGAAGCCATGATATACTCAGCAGCCATCAACCATTCTTCAATGGTGGCCGAGATGCCGCGCTTCAGCAAAACGGGTTTGTCTTGAGCTCCCACTTTCTTCAACAGCGAGAAATTCTGCATATTTCTCGCCCCGACTTGTACCACGTCCGCTACTTCCACGATCGCACTTAAGTCCGCCGCATCCATAACTTCCGTGATAATTCCCAAACCGCTAGCTTCCCGCGCCGCAGCCAGCAATCCCAAAGCACTCTCGCCGTGGCCTTGGAAAGCGTAGGGAGAAGTTCTCGGTTTGTAGGCGCCACCGCGCAGAAAATGAGCTCCAGCAGCTTTGACGCGCATTGCCGTTTCCACAATCATTTCTTCGTTTTCGACCGAGCAAGGGCCTGCTACGATCGCGATCGGGTGATGCAAGCCGATCGTTACAGTTCCTAAAGGAGTAGCAACCGCTACGGAGCTGGCTTCTCCTTGGCGGTACTCCAGAGAAGCGCGTTTGTAGGGTTTTTCCACGCGCAGCACTTCCTCAATCCAGGTGCTCATCTCGCGCAGTTGCAGAGGTTCGAGCTCGGCGGTTTCGCCTACCAAACCCATAACAACTTTGTAACGGCCGACGATTTTTTCTGGTATCAAACCCCAGTTAGTGCGGAGGTCTTCGTCTAGTCGATCGATCTCGGCTTCTGGAGTGCCGGCTTTCATTACAATAATCATATTTTTTTTGCCTTTTCTGTTGGGCTAGACACGAATTATGACACGGATGGAATGCGAAAAATCCCGTTTTTACCTAAGCCTCGATCCCCCTAAATCCCCCTTAATACGGGGGACGCAAGAGCAAGTTCTTGTCCCCCCCTTCTTAAGGGGGGCTAGGGGGGAGCTGGGGCTAATCGTCAAACAGAAGTCTCTGACTGGGTTTAACCTTAAGTTGACACCGATGACTAATGACTAATGACTAATGACTAATGACTGCTAACTAATAACTAACTTTTTGGCTTCGCGGCGCGCCACGCTTCTCGCATCCGTCCAAAATTGGTATTAAATTCTTCCCACCCCAGAGTGCTTCCTGAAACTTCTTCATCCCAGGAAGCCGAGAGGACTCCGTAGCTCAATCCCAGAACGCCTAGACCAAAACAGCCCATGCTTACCAGCAATACTGCTGTGTTAGGCAGATCGAACAAGCCGTTGCTGACTACCAAATAGCTTACAAAAAATGTGCAAATTCCCAGGATTGTCGGTAGGCCGCAGAATACCGCTATGCGAGATATCATGCGTTTGCTGACTGCTTCTGGGATGGATTGCGACTGTTTTCCGGTTTTGTTAGCTTTCGGCTGCTTGTCGGGAGAATCCGACTCTAAGGCTACGCTTGCTTGGGGTTCTGGGGGCTTTTTAGGCGTTTTTTTACGATTTGTTGCCGGTTCAAAGGGCAAGCGCTTGCGGGGTGGTTCGGAGGACATATTTTATCTCTAACCTGAAATCTCGAACATTTTTCAATAAGTCTTGGCGTTTGTCCAAGATTAAAGAATATTGTCGCAAATTTTGGCTTTGGTGTTTAGCCGCGAATACCTAGACGGGCAATCAATGCTTTGTAGCGATCGACATTTTCCCTTTGGATGTATGCTAGCAGGCGCTTGCGGCGGCTGATCATCATCATCAAACCGCGCCGGGAGGCGAAGTCTTTTTGGTTGATTTTCAGGTGGGCGCTGAGTTTTGTGATGCGATCGGTCAGCATCGCGACTTGGACATCTGCCGAACCGGTATCGGTTTCATGGGTTTGGAAGTCGCCCATGATTTCTTGTTTGCGCTGTTGTGTAAGAGCCATGAATTGATTTTAGTTTTTTTTGTACGATTGTCACAATCTGCAATTGTACCACAGCCAATGAACAAGGGTGCAGGGTGCGAGATAAAATTTTTGCGGTAAGAGTTCGCATGGCGAGTTTTAATCCCCTTGCGGGGAAAAGTGAATGGCGACAATTCTTAAAGCTGATTAATTTCCCTAAAGATATTACTGAGAGTTTCAATCCCCTTGCGGGGGAAAGTGAATTGCGACATTGAAACCAGCGAGCGCCAACAGTACCAAATTCTTTAGCGCCAGCAACAGCGCGCACTCTCTCTGTCTGGCCCCCGCAAACAACCCCGAGAGTTGCGATGACCCCTGTAATAATCTCGAAAGCTATTTCTATAATGGTTGGTGGATAAAGGCCCAGTGCCATGCATAAATGCTTTTTATGGCACCCACCAAACGTAATAAAATTCTGGCCGCTGTGGTGGGTGGCCGCTTGCGCGCTGGACACAGCAAACGCACCATAAGAAAAACCCCGGAACAAAATGGCAAAGCCACCCGGTCTAAAGACCTTCCCCAAGTTACTGTCTCAAAAAGAGGTAGACCTCATTGTCGCAAATGACGAGTACACCAAGAACCCAGGCGATGTACTCTTTCGCTACTACGGAGACTTCGGACACAACACCCCCGAGCCAACCACACCCCCAGAGGCCGACGCGCCCATCCGTCGCGGAGCCCCCGGCAAAGAGACCCCGCCACCAAGCCCCTGGATGCTCGCTTGGGGGAAGACCTTACAAGACCGTGGGTTCTTCGATGAGATGCCCAATCAATACCGCGTCACGGATTGGTTCGGCAGCCTCTCGGCCCAGTTCAAATGGCACATCGACAACCACCGACACGGAGAGAGAATCCTCGCCATCAGCCTCTCCAACAACCGCGTCATTGGCTTTCGCAAAGATGCCAATAGCCCCGTCTTTGAACTCGAACAAAATGCAGGAGACGCCTATTTAATCGCTGGTCCAAGCCGCTGGAGTTGGCAACACTGCGTGCTGCCAAGAGGCAAAGACAAGAGTGGAGGGAGAAGTTTTGTGGTGAGCTTTAAGCGCCCCGCGCAATAATCAGCCACCCCCCGTTCCTTCACTTCAATTAAAGATTTTCAATCCCCTTGCGGGGAAAAGTGAATTGCGACTCTAGATGTAATTGACATACTCCCCGACCTTTCATGTGCGGGGATTCTTAACACTTCATCGACCAATACTACCGAAGTAGTTTTACGAGCGTCTCCATGTTCATTTTAAGTCGTGGCAATGCCCTATCCCGACTATATGTATCGTTTTGTTGGAAAAACATTAACAATACGTTTTATTTTGCTTCCAGGTTGGATTTTAACCATTGCCCTTCAGTCTTTCCCTATTACTGGATCAGTCCCGGTTTCAACTCAAAATGAGTATATATCGCTGCAATCTTAGGTGGGTATTTCAACCAATTAAATTATAACATAAAGCCGACCACGCTCAGAAGGGACCCCGGACCCAAAATTTTTGGTCAGAGACTACTTGTATTTTCATGTTTCAATCCCCTTGCGGGGAAAAGTGAATGGCGACATTGTTAGTCCGTTTTTTAAATTCAATAATTTAAAAAGAGTTTCAATCCCCTTGCGGGGAAAAGTCAATGGCGACTTGCGATCGACTCAAAGTCTCGTATACATCAACAGAAGCTTGTTTCAAGTAGGGAAACGGCATTGCCGTGTCCAGAGTTGCTATCGGCTCAAATAGGCGATCGCCTCACGTATCCAATCATCCGCATCACCTTTGGCGGACAAAGTGCTGTCTTGACTGAGGGTTTGCAGCGCTTGCAAGACTTCAGCCCCAGTGTATCCCATCGCCAGCAGGATCATCTCGACTTCTTCTTGAATAGCTGGGGGGACTCCCGCGGCGACTGAAGTTGTCAAACCTGCTTGCTGTCGCCATTCCGAGAGTTTGCTTTTGAGTTCCAGGGCGAGACGTTCTGCGGTTTTTGTACCCACGCCCGGGGTTTTGGCGAGGATGCGCGTGTTACCGCCGACGATCGCCTGGACTAAATCTTGCAATCCTAAAGTATCGAGAAGTGCGATCGCCAGTTGAGAACCCACACCGCTAACACTCGTCAACTGCCGAAACAAATCGCGTTCTGCCGCGCTGCCAAAACCGTACAATACGATTTGGTCTTCCTTAACTTGCTGGTGGGTAAAAATTTGGGCGACTTCGCCGGATGCTGGCAATTGACCGGTCACGCGGGGCAAAATTTGGATTTCATAGCCGATTTGATTGACTTCGAGAGTCAGGATGACGCGGTTGCTGCCTTTGGCGATATCGGCTACTGTGCCTTTGAGATAGCTAATCATAAAATTAATAATAATACACGGCTATTGGCTTTCATCAAAATCGGCGAGGATGCGGAGGATGGAGTTGAGGCTGATATCTGCGCGATTTCCTACCCTTCGGGAACCCCTGCGGGAAGATAGCTTCGCTTCACGGATTTTGAGTCAATAGTTAACAAAAGTACGATCGACGGTGATTCACCTTGATAAATCATGCGATCATCTAAAATCTAAAATCTAAAATCTAAAATCGATCGATTCTCTCCCACAGTTCCGAGATTCATCTCGTTTGTCCGGCTTTGGCTTGCTGCAACGTTCTTCTGAGACTGGCTTTTACTTCTTCAACGGTCGTATCGTCGGGGTCGTCTTCACCTTCATCTGTAGGTTCCTGAAAGAGGACGATGATTCGCACGCGGCCCGGAGTGTCTAGTGCTAAAGGTCGATCGAGAATTAATTGATCTTTTTCGTCGATCGTTCCTGTGACTTCTAAGGCTTTCATTTGTTTTCCCTGAATTTGTTTTTAATTAATACTATTATATCACCCTGCCCGAGCGAGTTTGTTATTTTTCAAGTCAAAATAAGATGCTGCTTAACTAAAGACAAATCCGCCTTGCCAAAATTTACAACCAAAGCCACATTGAAATTTTCCAAGGATTTTACAAACCAAATAATTTCATCAGAAGGCTTACCTTCATAGTGATTAAACAAAATAGAAAATCGCTTTTCCAACTCAGGTTTAACCTTACCCGAAAGCAGTACAAGTTTCAGCAGTAAACCCATTGTCCGGCTGGGACCGAGATTGTACACCAAATCGTAAAAAACGTAGTGGCTGGGATGGTGGGAATTTTCCACTACCAAGAAGTTGAACAATTGGTGGCAAGTCCCAACTAACAATAGATTATTTAATTTCACCGAGTCATTTTCTGGCAATGTATTTTTGATTTGCTTGTACAAACGATCCTTAAATTGACGCCCGCCGTATTCTGGTTCTACCGACGACATTAAATATTCATATAAATTAACTTTAAATGAGCCGTAAGATGGAGTTTTTCTGGCATCTCTCAGGAAAAATTGAGCCGATTCTTTGTAAGTGCGCTCGTCTGCTACTTTTCCGGCAAATTCTCTGACAGCTAAGTGCAGTTCCGCATCGTTCAAAAGTGTGGGATTGGCGGCAGGCTGCACAATTCCTATCTCTGTATTTCTCGGTTCAACCAAATAATTTAAATATTGAGACAAATCTCTTTCAAATTGTCGCTGTCTTTGAAATTCCAGTTTTTTGATAGTTTGCTGGTCTTCCTCAATGCTGTCCTTGCTCAGCAGAGAATGCCCGTACAAATAAGGATACCGACAAATCAATTCACCCAAGGGGGAATTAGTATCTTCTTTCTGCGGTTCCGGCTCTCTCTCTACGGCTTTTACTACGCGCTCTAGGGTCTGGAATTCTTCAGTTTTCGTAAAAAATGCTATTTGTTCTTGCAAGCGCTTGACTATGTAAAATTCCATGCCAAATCGGGGAGAAGGCTGCTTAAATAAAGCTACTAAATTTGCGATCGCCAATTTGTTTTGTGAGTGCAATTGCCAGCGGTTTATCGGGATGTAGCAGCAGCGGTGGAGGATATATTTAAAGTCGTAATCCGCTCGCTTGACGCAGACTATACTGTACAAAGTTGCTTCAATTTCTCGATCGGGATAGCCCATGCCGTCGATAAATAGCTTTTGGAACCGCTCGAGCACCTGTGCGGGGGATTCTGTTTCCACGCAGGATACGATGTGATCGTACAATCTCTGTTCGTTGCTGCCAGTTGCAACACTCTCTGAGGGCGAGGTGAGAATCCTGCTGTCAGCATCGGTGTCTGCGCTGCTGTCTGCAACAGGTGCCGCAACGGCTGTCGGTTTTTCCCGAAAAGTTCGATCGGGATTCAAGAACCAATAGTGTTCTTGGCTTAATTGTTTGTTCGCCGCCCAATCCAAAGCTGACTGCAAACTTTCCCCTGTCAATAACTGCGATTCATCTTTGCGGTCGGAAGCCAGCCATGCTGCTAGCGCCCAGCGGTACGGAGCCAATTTTCCCAGTTCTTGTTCCACCCAGAACTGATTGAAAACTGACTCATAAATTCGGTTGGCAACTATTAATTTACCCTGAGAGTTAACAACCAATCCTGACAGTTGCAATTCGATTTGTTCGGGAGAGTAATCTGCCGGTACTCCCTGCGCTTCCCCCGGTTGGGTCTGGTCTGGCGGTTGCAAAGCTTGCTGGTACAGAGTTAACAGCCGCGTGAGGTCGCAGCGGCTATGGAAAATGCGATCGCGAATAGCAGTCAAATGTTGGAGATCGTCCCCTTCTTCCCAATCTTTAATAATTCTGTGTTTGAGCAGTTTTTCAACCTGCTGGGCTTCGGAATTTCTGCCAATGAAAGGCTCGTATTCAAGTACCAAGCGGCAAAGCTTTTGAGTCAGAAACGGTTGACCTCCCGTCCAAGCTAATATTTCTTGGAGCACTTTTTGGGGGCGAAAAGCTTTGAGTGCCAATCCTTTGGCTAGCGGCAAACTTTCGTGCACTTGGAATAGACTTAAATTGATCCGCCGTCCAATATTAAAAGGGTTGCAGCTTTGATCTGGGATCAATTCTGACGGGGCTGCTACTCCCACAACTGCAAAAGTCAGGCGATCGTATTCTGGTTGCTCTGCCCGCTTGGAGTAACAAGCCCGGATCAAAGCAAAAAAATCGCTGGTACTGAAATTTAGGCGGATGGTGCTGTCAATGTCATCTATGAAAATTACCAGCTTTTGCCGAATAGACTTGAGCAAAACTTTTTCGATAAATATCTCCAATCGCTGCACCGGCGACAGCAGTTCGCGATCGTTCCACCACTTGATCGCATCAAAGCTGTTTGTGAGGTGCAAACTGCTTGCGATGCGGTACATGATTGCGGCATACCACTTTTGGGGGGAGATATCTGGGCTGCTGATGCTTCTCAAGTTGATGGCAGCAAAAACTGTACCTTCTGCTTGCAACCTTTTGGCCGTTTGCACTAGCAGGCTGGACTTTCCCATGTGCGGCGAACTCAACACGTAGCAGAAGTCTCCGGCTTTGAGTCCTTGGTAGAGTTCGCTGTCGGCCGATCGCCTGACATAGGTAGGCGCACCGGCCGGCAAATATCCTCCGACTTGATATTGATAGGTTGAGTTGACCCATGCTGTCATCTGGGAATTCATCAAGATGGTGCGCCCCGTAGGTGTGCGATCTAAAGCTTACAAATTGCAATTATTGCCAGCTTACTAAGGTTGAAAATTTTTGTTCCTCTTTCTCTATTGTCTACTAGCTCACGTTTCTCCTTCTCAATCTTTACCGTATCTTTGCAAGCGTTCGCCCCAAATCCTGCGACCTGCAGGATCGTACCCCGGCACTTGATTCTTTACACTATTATATGAATTTTCACTCTTCTCGGATTGAGAACGATAAAATGCCCTTTTTTTACATTTTTTTACAAAAATACTTTAAAATTCAGCCGGTGGTATGATATTGCCAGGGAAACTCATAACCGCAGCGCCGTCAACCTTCGGCCTTCAGATCCGCCTGCCGAATGCCGAAGGAAAAGCCTTAGCAAGGGCTGCCAATAAAAAACCCCAGCGTTTGGCTGAGGACTGCTTGAGTGGGAGATATCGTTAATCTGCGTTTTTTTTAGTTGACTTAGATTGCATGGAATTCCATGCTGCTGACTTTCCCCGGGCTTTCGCGTTCTGGGATTCCTAAGAACAAACTTTTCGGGATGCATCCACAAAAAGTTTAATTCTTAAAGGCGTTGTCAGAGCCCGGCCAACCACTCGCTCAACTATAAAAGTTAAGTCTGTGGCTAATTGTAGAAGATGCGCCCTGATGGCTTAACTACCCGATGGATTAGCACCCTGATGGCATAACTCCCTGATGGATCGACGCCCTGATGGCTTTCGCTCCACTACCCAAAAGATTCGGGTTGGTGGATGATCGTGGACATTAGTAACACGTCACTTCTGGCGTTTCCGATCGCAAGCGGGTGTGCCTGTCTGAATTGATTATGGCAGGCAGATTTATCGAAAGACAAGTGGGTTATTGCATCAACCCATGAATGATAGATCGGGGTAGCCAAAAAGTGTCAATCTACGCAAATCAGGGTCATCGAACATGAAAAACAGCATCTTAGTATTAGGGCTAATTGCCTCGGCTGGCTTCGGCTTTTTGGGTGCAGGTAGCGCCAGCGCTTCTGCGATCGCCCCACAACCTACATCAGCCAGCAGTTTCACGGCTTGGGAGAGCCGTCCTGACTTTAACTACACTGGAACGAATGAGGATGGCGAGCAAGAAGAGGTAAAAACGGGTAAAGGCAGGAAATAATTGGCGCTCTTGTGTGGTTAGCTCTTGTGCGGTTGTGGTTGTGGTTTTGGTTGTGGTGGCATTTGTTGTCGCAACCGCCTCCGATCGAGGCGGTTAAAACTCGATCCCAATCTCAGTCTACCTAATCCCGGGGGTGGGGGTCAGTTTCAGAGAACGGTGAATGGGAAAATAAACAGGTAAGGCGAGTCTGTCGGTGGAGTTTCCCCGCCTATCAACCTCCTTACCTTCTGATGTTCGGGATTCGGATCAGGCACAATCGTATTTCATATCGTAAAAACCCAATGGAAAATACTCTCGAAACTACCCGCAGACAGCGCGTATTGACAAGAACCCAGGAACGGCGTCAGGCGACACCCAAAGAAAAACAGTTGATTCACCTGCTAGCCAATATGGCTTGCAGTTTGATTAAATACGACTACAAACACGCAGCAGGGAAGGGAACCCTCCCGCCTTCGGAAAGCAAGCGTTTAGCGGAATGGCACTACCTGCGAGTTCAGCAAATTCGCCGGATAGAACGCTCCTTGGAGCCCGTAGCGACCCTCAAGCGCGTGTACTACAAGAGCATCCTCAGTCCGAGGGATCTCAAGTCTTTGAAACTTCTGTGGCTTGAGGACGACAAAAACCGCGTCAAACGGGTCGATCCTGACTTGGACGACATCCTCAGCGAAGCATTGGATCGGGGAGATACTTTAAAACAGCTATTTCACTCGATCGAAGTCAAAGAACGCACCTTTGCTGCAACTCCTCGCCCCGGCGCCGTGCCGCTTTGGGTCAAAGAGTGGGAAGAGTCGGAATATGACATAAACTTTTTTCCGCCTTCGTTCTCTGCATGGGTTTCGATCGTGGACGACTAGGTTCAAGAAAAACTCTTTTAAATGGCATCGATCGTAAAATTCAGATGGTAGACTTATTTGCGATTGCTGCCATTGGCGAAGAGTGTGCCGGCGTGAGGCTAAACTAGGCGGCGTTGCGCGCAGGCATCCGAGTACACAGAAGTGAATCGGAGTCAGTACCATTGTACAATGGGGGAAAACCAGGGCTTCAGCTAATAGCTGATAGCTGATAGCTGATAGCTGATAGTTTCTCATGACTGACTCGATTTCTACTTCTCCTCTAGACTCGGCCGCCGATACAGCCGAACTCCGCTCTCAGTTGAGGTCGGGTTCGGAAAAAACTCAACTGCAACTGCTGCAACAACAAATAGCAGATTCCGGTTGGGATGTATTGATGGAATTTTTATTAGAGCGCAAGTCAGAGCCAGCGACTGCGGTAATGGGTAAGGCTTACCAAATTCTTTACAGTGCTAACTATCCGAGAGCGGCGGAGTTTTTGCAAGCGAATTTTCCGACTGGGCTTGTGCCGCTGCGCTCGGACTCTAACATTGATTACACTCCGCTGCAACAATTATTGGCGTTACAAGAATTTCAAGAAGCCGATCGCTTGACTTTAAACAAGCTTTGTGAATTGGCGGGTGATACAGCTTCCGTGAGAAAGTGGCTGTATTTTACGCAAGTCGAGAGTTTGCCGGTGGCGGATTTGCAAACAATTAATACGCTGTGGAAAGTTCATTCCGAAGGCAAATTTGGCTTTTCGGTGCAGCGGGAAATTTGGCTAGGTTCGGGGAAGAATTGGGATAAGTTGTGGCCGCTAATTGGCTGGAAGAAGGGGAATAATTGGACGCGGTATCCGCAAGAGTTTATTTGGGATTTGAGCGCGCCTAGGGGTCATTTGCCGCTGTCGAATCAGTTGCGGGGTGTGCAGCCGTTTGCGGCTTTGATGGCTCATCCGGCTTGGGTGAAGTGAAGGGTTTGGGGCTTTTGGAGAATGTGGGGGGGGCTGGATGTTCGGCCCCACATTTGTTGGTGAGGGGGTGTTGGATTGAACTGCAGGGATTCACAGGCGTCCCGCCTGTTCCACTGTTGTGCAGGGATTCACAGGCGTCCCATCTGTTCCACAGAGGAAGAGAGGGGAGAAGAGGGGGATGCGAGGAAAGTTGGGAAAGTTTGTATAATTGATATTTGAATTAATTAGCGAGAGGGCTGGGGGTCATCGTAGGCATCGGAACCAAACTCACTTTAGAGGAATTTCTAGCTTTTCCTGACCCAGATGTATATTGTGAGTTTGTAGATGGTGAAGCAGTCCCCAAAGTGTCTCCAAAATATTTTCATTAGACTTTACAGTTTACTTTGTGTCGCCTGATTCGTGTATAGTGTAAAGGCCGCAGGCGAGTTCTTCCAGAATGGGGAATTCTGTTAAAGCGTCTGGGTAAAGATTGGGCACATCTTCCAGATTAGACGTATATTTCTTATTAACGTTTGCCTAAAAATTGGCCGCGGAATGAAGCTTGTCCTGCAATTGCTGAATTGGTAATTGAGATTCTCTCTCCCGATCAAACGATGCAGGAATTTGAAGAGAAGGGGAAGGATTATTTG
This sequence comes from Microcoleus sp. C2D2, assembly GCF_036702495.1. Taxonomy (NCBI): domain Bacteria; kingdom Bacillati; phylum Cyanobacteriota; class Cyanophyceae; order Oscillatoriales; family Microcoleaceae; genus Microcoleus; species Microcoleus sp. C2D2. The sequence continues at coordinate 84,431 of NZ_JAUBTO010000018.1, forward strand.
GCGGCCGGAGTTCCGCGAGTTTGGGTGATAGATCCAGAAGTGATTTTAATTATACCAATTTCATAAAATAGTGCTACAGTTAGTAGAAGTGTATTTGGCAATTTAGTACCCAAATAGAGGTCAAAACAATGTCAGGAGTTGTTAAAATTGTAATTCGAGAAACCGCAGCAGAACTGAAAACTTTGCTGTGCCAAGAGAAAGATGCCGTGCGCCACGAAAAACTGCTGATTCTGTATTGGCTCAAAATCAAAACAGTGGATAGTGTATTGTCTGCTGCTGTGCGCTTAGGAAAACATCGTACCACAATACAAAGATGGTTGTCTAGCCCTGCGAGCGGGGGGAATAGAAGAATTATTATTTCAGAAACCGCGTTCGGTTCGACCTTGAGTAATGAATCCCGAAACTAGAGAGAGATTATCAAACCAATTGCAAGAGCCAGAAGGATTCAGTAGCTACAAAGAAGTACATCAATGGTTGACAAGCTGCTGTGAAGTAAAAGTGGCATATCGGACAGTACATCAGTGGGCGAGATATCGGCAATGAGGGAAATTAAAAGTGCCACGTCCCGTGAGCGAAAAACAGAAAAAAGGTGCAGTAGAAGAATTTAAAAAAAACTACCATCGTTGATAAAAGCCAGCCGCTCGTCAAAGTGAGAGCTTTTTAAAGCAGTGGCATAAAATTCGCTATTGGAGTCAAGACGAAAGTCGAATGGGGCTACATACAATTCAAAGAAGGAAATTAACTGGCAAAGGAATTAAGCCTCACGGAAAGGTGCAATGGGACTTTATGTATCTGTGGTAATAGGTCGTAGTAGAGCTTCAAACAGGAGCGGGATTCTTTTATGAATTTACGCATCTAGACGAGCCGTGTGTTTTGAGAAGTTTTTAGAGCTATTTGCCACTGCTTATCCTCTTGATTTGCATATCATCCAACTAGACAATGGAGGATTTCATAGTTCATTGAATCTAAATATACCAGAAAACGTGATTTTACTATTTCAGCCGGCCTATAGTCCGGAAGTAAATCCGATAGAAAGGCTGTGGGGGTAGATCGAGGAACAATTGAAATGGTTGAGATTTGATGGCATAGAAGAATTGAGAGAGGCTCTGCAAAAAGAGTTGAAAAAGCTGACTAACGAAGTGATTGCTTCTTTGACTGGATATCCATTCATATTAAAGGGGTTATCTGTAGCAAATATTTAGGAAATTGGTATTACTACTACGGCTCCCGGCCACAATTGAGGGCATAAAAACTTCTCAATAAACACAGAAAAAGCCGCACCGTGCATTGAATCATTTAGGGTCATTACTGCCAGCACTTTTTTCACACTAACCCACATTCCGCAGGTATGATCGCAAAATCCGGTATTTTAAAAGGATGGAAAATTTTAGAGCATCAGATATTAGA
>NZ_JAUBTO010000019.1:0-83871 GCF_036702495.1 Microcoleus sp. C2D2
GTCATTAGTCATTAGTCATTAGTCATTAGTCATTAGTCATTAGTCATTAGTCATTAGTCATTAGTCATTAGTCATTGGTCATTGGTCATTAAAATATAAAGACAGGGAGGTTTTTTTCGGGGATTTTAATAATACGAATTACGGGCGACGGCGGACTAATGACTAATGACTAATGACTGCTAACTAACTGATGACAGATGACTAATCTATAGTCCGGCCAGTTTTTATTTATTCGTCTGAAACTATCGATTTTTCGTTGGTGTATCCATGACCGAATCGCCTTGCAACCCTTATGATACGGTGGGCAATCAAAAACTGTCCGAAGTATTGACTAAAGACTAATTACTAATATGAATGATGACGATTTAAACGAATTAATAGATGCTTTTACCGCAGAATGCGAAGAGTTTCTCCAGTTAATGGAGACGAACCTGCTGGCGATGGAAGCTGCGGGGTTGAAAGAGCGACAAGCGGCAGTTAAAGAAATGTTTCGGGCGGCTCACTCGATTAAAGGTGCGGGTTCGATGTTGGGCTTTCAAAACGTATCGGCGGCGGCTCACACGCTGGAGGACTGTTTTGTCATTTTGCGCGATCGCACAGACTTGTCGGTTCTGGAACCGACTACTGTGAGTGTTTTGCTGCAAGGCGTGGATGCTCTCAAAAACATTGCCCTCGAATCAATTCAACACTCCGATGTCACAACTCCCGATCAAACCGAAAACTTGGAGGCGATCGCCCAAATTTTCGCGATTTTCGAGGCCAAGTACGGCAAGCCAGAACAGTCGCCAGTCCCCGCAGCCAGCCAATCGGCCGCCCCGGAAACCCTGAAACTGATTTTTGAACACGATGTGCTCCCACTCTTCAATCGCCTCGAAACCGACCTTTCCCAAGCTTCTGAGGCAGATTTGGCAAAAAGCGTGGCCGCCCTCAACCAGGTTTACTATCAACTCTCCGGTTTGGCTGGAATGCTGCAATTGCCGGATTTTGGGAAAGTCGCCGAACCCCTCAGAGATTTGATCGACTCTCCAGACTTGACTCTACAACGGTTGCAATCCGAGGGTTGGGCGATCGCCCAAAACTTGCAAATCGCACGCCAACAACTATTGGAAGGAAGGGCGATCGACATCCCCTCCATCTCCCCCTCCCCCACTCCCCCACTCCCCCCCTCCCCCACTCCCCCACTCCCCCCCTCCCCCACTCCCACACTCCCCCCCTCCGCCTCCGCCTCTCCCCCAGTCCCCAACCCCCAAAGGCCGACAATCCGCGTAGACTTAGAACGCTTAAATGAATTGGTGAATCTAGTCGGAGAATTAGTCATCAACCGTACAAATTTAGAACTTCAAGAATCCGAACTGCGCAGCGAAGTCAAGCGCATCCGCCGCAGTATCCTAGATTTGAACCAATTCGGCGGTCAGTTGCGAGAAGAATACGACAGACTGAGTTTTGCAGACTGGAGAGGGGGAAACGGTTCGTCTGGATTGGGAAAACTTGCTGCAGCAGAAACCGAATTCCCAATCATTGCTAACGGCAAATCCTCTGTACCCCACGCTCACTTCGATATCTTAGAGATGGATCGTTATACAGAGTTCCACTCGACAGCTGCAGAAGTCATCGAAACTGCCCAAGCAATTTCTCAATCCGCCACCAAATTAGACACCTTAGCCATGAAATTCGAGCGCAGTACCGACCAACTGCGCCGCATTACCGACCAACTGCGCAGCCGCGTCATGCAGTTGCGAGTCGTGAGTTTCAGCCGCGCCGTCGATCACTTGCCCAGAGCCCTCCGGGATATGTGCCTCACATACGAGAAAGATGTCAACCTGCTGCTACTGGGAAGAGATACCAAAATTGACGAAAGTTTGCTCGACGCTTTGCGCGACCCCTTAATACACTTAGTGAGAAACGCTTTTGACCACGGCATCGAAATGCCCGAAGTTCGGCAAGCAATCGGCAAGCCCGCCAGCGGTCAAATTGAAATAGAAGCCCGCCACCAAGGCGGGCAGACTATTATTACTGTCGCCGACGACGGCAAAGGCATTGACCCGGAAATCATTCGCCGTAAAATTGTCACAAAGGGTTTGGCGACGGAGGAACAAGCTCAAGAATTTTCCATTGCCGAACTCTACGATTTTCTGTTTTGGCCGGGTTTCAGCACTGCAGAAGGGGTCAGCGACCTTTCGGGGCGGGGAGTCGGACTCGACGTGGTGCGAACAAATTTGCGGACTGTGCGGGGGACTGTGAAGGTAGACTCTCGCCTGGGAAAAGGTACGAGTTTTATCATCAAACTGCCGCTGCTGCTGTCGATTACTGATGCATTGATGGTGAAGACCGATCACAATAAAATAGCAGTGCCGCTGGATGCAGTAGAGGAAATTTTGCACATTAAAGCCTCGGAAGTTCACATCGCCGGCAATCAGCCGATGCTGTGGTGGCGGCAGGAATTTATTCGTTTGGTGAGGATGCAAGATTTGCTCGAATACAGCGCCGCCGCGCCGGATGCCCCCTCTCCTGACCCTTTGAGCCTAGACGAAATTCCCGTCCTGGTTTTGGCTTCTCCCGAAGGAATGCTGGCGGTGGCCGTGGAACGGCTGATCGGCCAGCAGGAAATTGTGGTTAAACCTTTGCCGCCGCCTCTATCCAAGCCTCGCGGGGTTTTGGGGAGTACGATTTTGGGGGACGGGCGCGTGGTGACTATTCTGGATGTGGACGATTTGGTGGGTCAACCTTCGGCAAGTAGTTCGATCGCCGCTGTGTCCGGTACAGTGCAGGAGATGGCGCCGAGTGCGAGTCAGTCACCGCTGATTTTGGTAGTGGACGATTCCTATACAATTCGGCAGTTGCTGTCTCTGACGCTGACTCGTGCTCGCTACCGGGTGGTACAGGCTAAAGACGGCGTGGATGCCCTGGAAAAGTTGCAAAATGGTCTTGATTGCAGTTTGGCGATCGTGGATATTGAAATGCCCCGGATGGATGGATTTGAATTGTTGCGATCGATCAGAGGAACCCATCGGTTTGCTAATATTCCCGTAGCCATGCTGACATCCCGCAGCGGCGAAAAACATCGGCAAATGGCAATGGAATTAGGCGCCAATCAATACTTCACCAAACCTTACAGCGAAGCCCAACTTTTACAAGCCATCCCCAAATTAATAAAACACTAAATAATCCCATCAAAAATCTCACATCTCCAATCAAATAATTCCCAATCTCAAACAAAACTTAGGGAAAAAGTGGTTTGACACGCGAATGATAGCGGTAAAGTGCGCGGGCTGGCGCACCTACTAAAATCAAACATCAAAAATCAAAAATTCTTCAATCTAAAATCTAAAATCTAAAATCTAAAATCGAATGACTCACGCCAATTACAATCGCCGATTCCGGAGCAAGAAACAAGGCTATGTTAGACTTTCTTCTAAAAAAATGGTTTCCTTTGAACTAGGAAATGTTTACTATGCTGTTCCTATTGAACGAGTGGAACGCATTGTTAAAGATTTTAATTCCTACGGCCTGTTACCTAGCGGTAATAGTTTAGTGCGACATCAAGAAGAACTAATTACCCTAATTAATTTATCCACAATATTTCCCAGCAGTCGGAGCATTGTTGACTGCAACTACCTGATTATTTGCACTTTAAATAAGAGCGATCGGTTGGGGTTTCCCATTCCTGAGATGCCAAAAATTTTAGAAATTTCCGAAGAAAGCTTCTGCGAAATTCCCGAATTGTACCGTCAACAGCAACTGCCTCCGGTCATAGAAAAGTTAATTCGCGCACCTGACGGTTCCGAAGTATTTTATCTGAATTTGGATCTATTTAGCGAAATGTAGGGTGTTCACTTTTCCAGGTATTATACAATATAAATCGTATTTTCGCAAAAAGTTATTTATGAAAAAACTCACAATAATGTCGATCGCCCTGGTAATTCTTGCCGCAACTCTGGAATTGCTAGATGTGGGGCTGCAACTAAGCGCGATCGCCCAACCACAAACACCCCAACCAATCCAAACACCCCAACCAATCCAAACACCCCAAATCCCAACACCCCAACCAATCCAAACACCCCCACAAATCCAACCACCCCAACAAATCCAAACACCCCAAATCCCAACACCCCAACCAAAACCAGACGACCCCAAAAACCTCGGCTACGTCTCCCCAGAATTTGCCGAAAAGTTCTCCCAGGAACAAATCGACCAAATCAACGCCAACGTCGAAACGCTGCTGCTAACTCAAAGCTGCTCCCGCTGCGACCTCCGAGCCGTAAAATTAGTTAACATTAACTTAAAAAATCCCATCCTTACAGGAGCAGATTTATCAGATGCCAACCTCAGCGGTAGTCGCTTCGAGATCTCAGATTTTGCCAACACCAATCTAGCTCGCACAGACTTAAGCGGAGCCGAATTAGTAGGAGCGAGAATCAGCAACGCTAACCTCAGAAAAGCTAACTTGACAAAGACAAATTTAGACGGTGCAGACCTGCGATTTTCCGACTTGAGAGATGCCAATCTTTCCGATGCCAACCTCCGCAATGCTAATATAGATGGCGCTAGTATCGATCGAGCAAGTATGGCCGGCACCACAATGCCCGACGGCAGAAAAAATCAATAATATAGCCTCGTTTCCTAGGCGATTGAAATCGCTTCTTATCAAACAAAGTCCGCATGGTGGGCGGACTGCATCCCTTGTTCCCTTGTTTCCCTTGTTCCCTTGTTCCCAGGCTCTGCCTGGGAATAAATATCTAGAGGCTCTGCCTCGTTTCCTCGTTTCCTCGTTTCCGGCTTCCCTCTTCCTTCTTCCCTCTTCCTTCTTCCCTCTTCCTTCAGAATCAAACAGCCAAAAACCTCTGAATCACCTCATCACTTAACTCGCCAGTGCTTCCAGAAGCCACAATCCCGCCTTTTTGCATAGCATAATACCAGTCAGCTTGGCGCACAAAATGCAAATGTTGCTCCACCAACAAAACAGAAATTCCCCTAGTAGCAACCACGCGGCGCACCGCAGCTTCTATGTCTAAAATAATAGACGGTTGAATTCCCTCCGTCGGTTCATCCAAAACCAGCAACTGCGGCTCACCCATCAAAGCTCTAGCAATAGCTAACTGCTGCTGCTGTCCCCCGCTCAAATCACCTCCCAGGCGATCGAGCATAGTTTTCAAAACAGGAAATAAATCAAAAATTTCCTCGGGAACTTCAGGATTTTTGGTTTTGGTTGGTTTCGCTTCCAAACCTAACAATAGATTTTCTTTTACCGTCAAACGGGGAATAATTTCGCGTCCTTGAGGCACGTAACCAATGCCCATTTTCGCCCGCTGGTGAGTCAACTTAGAAGCAATAGATTCTCCGCCAAAAGCAATAGTGCCGCCGCGCGGTTGCAGCAACCCCATAATCGTTTTTAGCATAGTAGTTTTGCCCACACCATTGCGGCCGATCAAGCAAACCATTTGCCCCGCCAAGACGCTTAAATCGACATCGCGCAAAATGTGACTTTCGCCGTAATAAACATTCAAATTAGAAACTTGCAGCATAGTTTTTAATTGGTAATGGATAATTGGTAATTGACAATCGGTAATCGGCAATCGGTAATTGGTAATCGGAAACAGTAAACTGACAAATGACCAATGACTAATGACTAATAACTAATAACTAATGACTAATGACTAATGACTAATAACTTCTTAGTCTTCCGGTTTGCCCAAATATACCTCAATTACCCGATCGTCATTTTGCACCTCATCCATAGTCCCCTCGCACAAAACCGCACCCTGATGCAACACCGTCACCTGCCGCGCAATTTGCCGCACAAACTCCATATCGTGTTCAATTACCAAAACCGAATGACTTTCGGCCAGCGAAATGAGCAACTCTCCAGTTAACATCGTTTCCTCATCCGTCAAACCCGCCACAGGTTCATCTACCAACAACAAATCAGGAGATTGAGCCACCAACATTCCAATTTCCAACCATTGCTTTTCCCCGTGAGAAAGCAAACCAGCCGAAACATCAGCTTTAGCCACTAAACCAATTGTTTCTAACAAACCGGCAACCGTGCGTTTTTCAGCAGCCGAAGCAGGCTTAAACAAAGTAGAAAAAACATTTTTATCGCGGCTGCAAGACAATTCCAAATTTTCGCGCGGCGTTAAATTCAAGTAAACTCGCGGCGTCTGAAACTTGCGACCAATTCCCAAGCGCGAAATCCTATCCTCCGAGAACTTGCGCAAATTTTGTCCCTTAAATAACACCCTGCCCTCTGTCGGCTGCACCTTCCCGGTAATCGAATCGAGAAAAGTTGTTTTCCCCGCACCGTTAGGGCCAATGATAACTCGCAGTTCGCCCGCATCCATGCTAAAATTTAAACCGTTGATAGCTTTAAAACCATCAAAACTAACAGTCAAGTTTTCTATTTCTAAGACTTTTCCATTCATAATTAGCAATTAACTCACTAATGGACAACAACCGATATCACTTGTAGGTACGGAGCGCAAATATCCTCCCTTATTAAGCAGATTTTCTCCCCTTCCGTGGCACCCTATTTTCTACTTTCTGATGCCAGTTTACTCTCAACTAAAACTGCTAGAGCTGCTCGGAATTGCAGTTGGGCTTGCAGCCATAATTCGTTCCGCTAACTTCGATAGCGGCAGACTTTGCAAATACACTTTTCCGGGCCCGGTTAGCTTGACTAAAAACAAGCCTTCGCCACCAAATAGAGCATTTTTAAACCCGCCAACAAACTGAATATCGTAGTCTACTGTGGGCGCAAAAGCTACCAAACAACCAGTGTCCGCTCGCAACACTTCACCCACCCCCAAATTTTTCTCAACTATTGTTCCTCCCGCATGAACAAAAGCTAGCCCGTCACCCTGCAACTTTTGCAGAATAAAACCTTCTCCGCCAAAGAAACCGGCACCCAGCCGCTTGGTGAAAGCTACCTCAATTTCAATGCCGTTGGCCGCACAGAGAAAAGAGTCTTTTTGACACAAAAATTTACCGCCAAGTTGGCCTAAATCCAGGGGAATTACTTTACCCGGATAGGGGGCGGCAAAAGCGACGCGGGCCTTGCGATTTCCGGCGTTGACAAAGGTGGTAATGAAAAAACCCGCTCCTGTCAGCATTCGTTTGAAACCTTGAAATAAGCCGCCGCCTGTGGATGTTTGCATTTGGATGTCGCCTTCCATGTATGTCATGGTTCCAGCTTCAGCCCTGACGCCTTCTTTGGGGTCGAGTTCAATCTCGATGAGTTGCAAATCGTCGCCGTAGATTTTGTAGTCAATAATATCTGCCATATGTTTTTCCTCAAGTTAAAGAATTAAGCTGCTTGCTACTGATATCTAAGGATCGTGAATTAAATAATTTGCATAAGCCTGTGGGATGGGCGTCTCGCCCGTCCCTTATAGACGGGCGAGACGCCCATCCCACAAGAACAATTAAAATTGCAGGTTATTTAATTCTGATTCCTAAGTAGGTGGACATATATATTGCATATTCTCAGAGAAAAATGCAGCTTTTCCCAAGTCTATTGCGATTGCTTCGTTTGTCTCTTTCAGGTGAAATTTATTTATGTCAGCCTACTTCTAAATTACACGATATTTTTGCCCTCAATGTTCAAGTTCTTCTTTTTCGAGCTGCACTTGGGGGTCTTGTTCCAGGCTGGGGTAAGTAGAGGCGTACCTCGGTCTTCTGAACAGGGTGCGGATTTGGTCAAAACCTTGATGTTGCAGCCATCCGACTAAGCCGTCGGGCAGCACTGTGACTACTATTAGGAATAGCGCGCCTTGGAAAAATAGCCACACTTCGGGGAATTGTTCGCTCAAAAAACTCTTGCCAAAGTTGACTAGCAGCGCTCCGAGTATTGCTCCTGATAATGTGGCGCGACCTCCTACTGCGACCCAGATTACCATTTCAATTGAAAAGGCAATATCCATTGCTTTTGGCGAAATGATTCCGGTTTGTACGGTAAATAATGCGCCTGCAATCCCGGCTAAACCGGCAGAAATTGCAAAGACTAAAACTTTATATCCTGTGGGATTGTAACCTGAGAAACGCAGGCGCACTTCGTCGTCGCGAATTGCTACTAGCAGGCGGCCGAAGCGCCCGCTGGTCAGCCAGCGGCAGAGGGCGTAAGTTGCTGCTAGAAATAGTATGGTGAGAATATAGAAAATATATTGAGTATTTCGGTCATTTACTGTGGCTCCGAACAAGGTTTTAAAGTCGGTGAGTCCGTTGGTTCCGTTAATGAGTTTTTGCTGACCGTTAAAGAAGTTGAAAAATACTATGGTTGCTGCTTGGGTGAGAATTGAAAAGTAAACGCCTCGAATCCGATTTCGGAATACTAAATAACCCAAAAGTGCGCCCAAAATAGCGGGGATGAGAACTGTTGCTGCTGCTGAGAAGGGAAATGAATAAAATGGTTGCCAAAACCAGGGCAGTTCGGTGACGCCGTAGAGACCCATAAATTCGGGCAATTGGATGCTGGCGGTTGGGGGAATTTGCAGTTTTAGGTGCATGGCGAAGGCGTAGCCGCCGATCGCAAAAAATACACCGTGTCCGAGACTCAGCAAACCCGTGTATCCCCAAATCAAGTCTATGCCGAGGGCTGCAATTGCTAGTGCTAAAAATCGCCCTAATTGATTGAGGCGAACGTCGGGGAGTATTCCTGGGATCAGCAATATGAATGTGAGGGCGATCGCGCTGACAATTGCCGCTTCTTTTAGCCAGGCTTTTTGATGTTTGTTCTGCATTTTTCGCTACCTTCGCAGGTGTAATTTTTAATTTTCTACCGTCCGCCCTTTTTGCGGGAAAATTCCTCCCGGCTTCACTTGCAGAAAAGCCATAATTAAGGCGAATACCATTACTTTTGCCATGCTGGTTGTGGCGAAAAATGTCAAGAAGTCGGCTAAAGGCTTGACAGGAGCGAACATTATTGCTAAGGTTCCCGAACCGATCAGATAATTGGCAGTGCCGATCGCCATTGCAGCAACTACAGTCCCCACAATCTTGCCGACACCGCCCACAACCACCACCATAAAGGTATCGACTATATAATTTTGTCCGGTATTTGAGCCTACCGAACCGATCAAACTAATCGCGCAGCCAGCGACACCTGCCAGCCCCGAACCCAAAGCAAAAGTCAGCGCGTCTACTTGTTCGGTAGGAATGCCCAAACACGCGCTCATGCTGCGATTTTGCGTCACAGCGCGAATGCGAAGTCCCCACACAGAACGCTGCAAAAATAGGTAAATTCCCGCCAAACAAATTCCTGTCAGCGCAATAATAAAAAGTCGGGCGTAGGGCAACTGGAAATTGCCCAGCGGGATGCCGCCGCGCAGCCATGCAGGCGCAGTCACATCCACGTTTTGAGCGCCAAACCAAGGTTTAGTTACTGCGAGTTGGTAAGTTTGCCCTAAAAAGGCGCTCACCGCCCAGGAAATACCCAAAGATAAAGGCAAAATTATGGCGATAATTTTGCTGCGAATGCGATCGAAATCCGGGCGCTGCTTCAGCACTCGCAAACCGCCAAAAAACAGCAAACAAAACACCGCAATCCCAATTACCAGCACCCAACTGACGCTGCGGACAAACTGCTGCAAAATTAAACTTACGCCCCAAGTTGCCAGCAGAGTTTCTAGCGGCCGCCCGTAAAGATAGCGAATCACTCCGCGTTCGAGAATTAATCCTACCAATGCAGCTACTAAAAAAGCTAGGGGAATCGCAAATAAAATATAGGTTTCAAAAGCAAATCCTCCGATACCTTTGAAGACATTTTGCACCACGAAAGTTGTATAAGCCCCCAGCATCATCAACTCGCCATGAGCCATATTAATCACGCCCATCAGCCCGAAAATAATCGCTAACCCCAGGGCTGCAATTAGTAAAACAGCGCCGATGCTAATGCCATTAAATAAACCGTCTAATAAGCCGATCGCCACTTTTTATCCTCCTATTTTCCTAGAATATTTGGTGCAATTCTGTAATGGTAAGGTGGGCATTGCGCCACCAACAAACGCAAGTTTTTGTATAAGCGTAAGGTGGGACATCAGCGCACAGAGCGATGTTTTATATTATTTCCGGTTACACCGGAATGATGTTGACTGGTGACTGGTGACGGTTGACTGTTGACTGTTGACGCCGTGAACAGTGAACCGTCAACAGTGAACTCGAATTTACTATTCCGATGCTAACGGATTTGATATTATGTGAGCTATCAAATCCGGTAAAGGTACACATTGCGCGCCCCTAAAGACGCGAGTTTTTGTATGAGGTAAAGGTGCGCCATAAGCACCAGGAGCGACGTTTTATAGCAGAAGGAAGAAGGAAGTTCGGCAACGGATTCGCAAGGGCGGATGTAACGGATGTAACGGATGTAACGGATGTAACGGATGTCAGGAAGAAGGAAGAAGGAAGAAGCCGTCATAGCAATGGTTTCAGCGATTAAGAATGTCCTAACCGTCTTGGCGGTTGCTATATGTACACAGTTATGTAAGGGGAAAGGTGGGCGCTGCGCACCCGGAGAGAGTTGAAAATTTCCTCAATTATGTGCTCTTAAATTTGCCGCCTTTTGTGGGGTCTGACCAATCGCAAAAAAAGCCTTTTGTTTCAGCGACAAACTGATTCCAAGGAATCGGCTTCACTGCTTCTGGCGTAGCAAAAGCGATCTTAAACAAACCGTCTTCTCTCACTTCGCCCAACCGCACAAATTTAGAAAGGTGATGGTTAACTTCCATCGTTACTTGGCCCCCCGGCGCGTCAAAGGTTTGACCCAAAGCTGCTGCGCGCACTTTTTCCAAATCGTCGGCTGTCCCTGCTTTTTCGACGGCTTGCTTCCAGAGGTAAACCATGATGTAAGCTGCTTCCATCGGGTCGTTAGTCACTCTATCGTTGCCGTATTTTGCTTTAAAAGCTTGCACAAATTTTGTATTTGCCGGAGATTCCACTGTCATGAAGTAATTCCAGGCGGCGTAATGACCTTTAAGATATTCTACGCCGATCGCCTTTACTTCTTCTTCAGCAATACTGACAGACATTGACGGATATTTGTCCGGTCCCAAACCTGCACCCTGCAACTGTTTGAAAAATGCTACGTTGCTGTCGCCGTTGAGGGAATTGAAAATGACGCCCCCGTCTGGCAAAGCTGCCTTAATTTTAGTAATAATTGGCGTGACTTCTGTCCCGCCCAAAGGAATGTAATCTTCTCCAACTAATTCGCCGCCTTTGGCTGCTAGCTGTTCCTTGATAATGGTATTTGCCGTGCGGGGGAAAACGTAGTCAGACCCGACTAAGAAGAATTTTTTGCCTTTATTTTCTAGCAGCCAGTCAACTGCTGGTTCGATTTGCTGGTTCGGCGCCGCCCCGGTATAAAAGATATTCTTGGAACACTCTTGACCCTCGTATTGTACGGGGTACCACAGCATATGATTTTTTTCTTCAAATACTGGCAATACTGCTTTGCGGCTGGCGGATGTCCAGCATCCGAAGACGGTGACTACTTTATCTTGGTCGATCAACTTTTTGGCTTTTTCGGCAAAAGTCGGCCAGTCTGAGTTGCCATCTTCTATTACTGTTTCGATTTGTTTCCCGAGGACACCCCCAGCTTTATTAATTTCTTCGATCGCTAATTGTTCGGCATCGACCACGCTTTTTTCGCTGATTGACATTGTGCCGCTCAAGGAATGCAAGATTCCTACTTTTATCGTGTTTGGGCCCCCGGCTGCTGGTGTAGTTCCTGTTGATGTGGGAGAAGCGGCTGGATTTGCTGTTGGAGTGGGAGTTCTACAAGCTTTTAGAAATAAACTTGATGTTAGGGTAGCAGAACTGTATAAAAGAAATTTCCGCCGATCGAATCGCTTTGTCATTTTTTCTTGTTACTCTTGAATAGATGAGTATGGTAATTGAGAATAATAACACATAGCGACTTGATATTAAGACTCGCTTCAGAAGACTGTTGTATTTTTAGATACAAAATTTACGATCTGTTGACAAAATGAAACTTTTCTGGGGATTGACGGTCACTGCTGCAAAAACTGGCCTGATACCATTTTAGATTTGAGATTTTAGATTGACTGATGAAATAAGGCTTTGGAGTTTACCTACCGTTGCATTCTTTTGTGAAACCGCGTTTAGACACCAAAATACGTCTTTTCAGCAATCAGTGTGAAATTAGAAACCGGGTTTCTTTACAGAAATTATCTTATTGATGCTAAAAGTTAGGCAGAAACCGGGTCGATCGCACACTCATAGGCGGGCGTCAAAGCAGGTGACGATCGCAATTCGCTTTGAATACGATCGTCACCTGTAGAAATGCCCCTGATGGATGGAGAATAGCGGACTCGAACCGCTGGCCTCTGCGGTGCGATCGCAGCGCTCTACCAACTGAGCTAATTCCCCTGATTGAGTTTTAATTTAGCATTTTAGATGCGGGATGGACGAATCTAAAAGGCTTACAGGTCTCGCTTGCTCTCAGCTTCGCAGACCGTGACCTACGTTAGCACGTAACTGCTAAAAACGTCAAGTGTTTTCCACAGCCGGCTCAGTGCGGGCGATCGAGCTAAGTTGGGCCACTCTGTCCAACTCTAAATCAGCAAAATAGTCCACCGTCCAATTAGCTTGGCGCTGGATCATGTGAAACGGGTAAGTGTGAGTCACACCGGCTACCTGAATCCCCGCTTTTTTTGCCGCTTCAATCCCCGCAAAAGTATCTTCTAGCGCCAAACACTCGATCGGTTGCAGATTAAAGTCGGGATATTTCTGGTTGAGAAGTTCCACAGCCAATAGATAGCCGTCGGGTGCTGGTTTGCTCGCCCTCAAGTCGTCGCCTGCGACAATTAACTCAAAGTTTGCTGCCAAACCGGCCCGATCTAACACCAATTCTATATCCGATCGGATTGCCCCGCTAACTACGGCCATTTTCAGTCCGGCGACCCGAATTTTGTCAATAAATTCTGCCAAACCCGGATAAATCGGCAGTTTGTCCAAAGTATCTATTTGAGCTTTGTAAGCTTCGGCCTTGCGCCGCAGCAGCCGATCGAGGTATGTTTCTGTCAGAAATCGTCCCCGGCGCTCGAGAAGTGCGGTAATGCAAGCGCGATCGCTCCTTCCCAAACAAACTTCTCGAAACTCCCCACGTTTGAGCTGGAGATTTTCATCGAGCATCAATCGATCGATTATTTTCTCGTGAATCGGCTCGTCATTAACAATCACACCATTAAAATCAAATAAAACTGCTTTTAGAGTCATTAGTCATCAGTCATTAGTCATTAGTCATTAGTCATTAGTCATCAGTCATTAGTCATTAGTCATTAGTCAGTCAACCGTCAACAGTCAACAATCAACAGTTAATACATCAAGCGGGAGCTGGAATGCCTGGTAAATCGCCATCAAAATCAGGAACCCGATCGATCGGATTCCACCCCGCCGCCACCCGCACCTGTTCCAAATCTTCCCCAGGCAAAGGTTTCACGCCCTGCGTCACCTGATTCGTCCACCAGTGTTCGTGAGTTTGCACCGCCGCGAATCCAGCCGCCCCCGCCCAAGCATCGAGGCTGCCAGCCAGGTAAGAATTTATATAAGGATCTTCCAGCATATCAGTCAGCCACTGTGTGTGCCGCAAAGTTTTTTGGCTTCCGTCCAAAATTACCACTTGTCCCCCAACCTTCAGCAGTCGGAAGCTTTCTCGCAAAATTGCCCGCGATACAGCAGGCGGCGTCTCGTGAAACAGGAAGGAAGCTGCGACTAAATCGAAGCTGCCATCGCCAAAAGCAACGCTTTCGGCCTTTCCGTGCAACCACTGGATATTTAAGCCGGCTTTTTGCGCTTTCATGCCAGCGACTACCAGCATATAAGGCGACAACTCCAACCCGACAACTTCCGCTTCGGGAAAAGCTTGCTTGAGCATGAGCGTTGCCGAACCGGTGCCGCATCCCAAATCGATGATTCGGCGCGGTTTCACCCGTACAGCGTCAATTAAGCCTTGCCTGACGACTGTTTCGTGGGGAGGCAAAACATATTGCGTGATTGGATCGTAGGAAATGGCGGCACTGGGGTTGAGGTAGCCGCCTTTAATGCCGTGAAAGTTTTGGCTGCTGTAATATTCGGGATAAACTAAGTCGGGTTGTCGGTAGCGATCGGCGGCTGTTTCCCAGTCGATACCTTGGTATAATCGTCCCAGTGCTTCTTCGTCGATCAGCAGTCGCATCACGGGGGCCAAAAAGCCCTGGAGAATTGTATCCTTGCCAACAGCCATAAAACACTCCTTTAAAAAAAACTATTCTAATTTTAGCCAAGGACCGTCAACTTAGCATTAATTAAAACTGTTTGTTCCCTCGGATCTCGGACCTCTTCCCGTTACCTCGGTTACAAAATCCGCGGGCTTCCTTTCCCACTTCGTTTTTATACCTGTTTCAAAAATTAATGCAACTGTAGACAAGCTGCAAACCCTTATTTTCTCATCCCTTCCCAATTCCAAAATCTAAAATCTCAACTCTTAAATCTAAAATTTAAACTCTAAAATCTAAAAGCTAAACTCTTAGATCTAAAATCTAAAATCTAAAATCTAAAATCTAAAATGGTATTACTTTCCGTTACTAATAGGAATTTTTACCAAAAACTCCGTGCCGCCGTCCGGAGGTTGAGAAATTTGGATGCTGCCGCCGTGTCCATCCACTACAATTTTGTAGCTAATTGCTAACCCCAAACCAGTGCCTTTGCCCACGGGTTTAGTAGTAAAAAATGGGTTAAAAATTTGGTCTTTAACGCTGTCTGGAATGCCGGGGCCGTTGTCGGCGATCGCCACTTCCAGAAATTTCCCGCCATTTTCGCGAACTACTCCCGTGGAAATAGTAATAATTTTATCCAGGTCATCGATCTCGTCCAAGGCATCGAGCGCATTGCTCAGCAAGTTCATAAACACCTGATTGAGCTGAGAGGGATAGCACTCGACTGAAGGCACTTTTCCGTAGTTTTTGACTATATCAATTCTATTTTTGATGCGGTTGGAGAGCAGCAGTAAGGTATTTTCTATACCTTCGTTAATTTCCGCCAGCTTTTTGTCAGATTCATCAAGGCGAGAAAAGTTGCGCAAAGAAAGAACTATGCTGCGAATGCGATCGGTTCCTATTCTCATAGAATTCAATATATGCGGCAAATCTTCCTCGATAAATTCTAACTCGATTTCTGCGGCAAAATCTGCGATTTCTCGGGGAACCTCTGGGAAGGTTTGTTTGTATAAATTCACCAAGTCTAATAAATCTTTAGTATATTGGCTGGTGTGAGGCAAATTAGCCGCAATGAAGTTAACGGGGTTGTTTATTTCGTGCGCTATCCCGGCCACCATTTGACCTAGGGATGACATTTTTTCGCTCTGCACTAAATGAGTTTGAGTTTTTTTCAGTTCATTTAAGGCACTATTGAGCTGTTTTACTTGGTCTTGGGTTTGACTGTAAAGGTGAGATTGAGTAATTGCGATCGCCAATTGGTCTGCTACAGCTTTTAACAGTTGGATTTCCTCCCGACTCCAAAGCCAATGAGTAGCGTGGCTGCAAATTAAATAACCCTGCGGCTCGTTCTGAGTCTGGACAGGTACGGCTAAATAGCTATTAGCTTTAAGTTCGAGCGGTTGAGTTACACCCTCAGCCAAAGTGTCGCTCGAAAGAATAATTGGCTCGCCTTTGCCGCTCGGTACTAACACATTCCCGAGAAAGTAAGGCTCAAACTCTAGGGCTGGTGTCGCAGAATCTGATGGGCAAGATTCCCACAGGATTTGTAACATTTTTTTTTGCGGTTCGTACCAACCAAAAGCCGCCCGTTCTAGGTGCAGCAAATTTACTATTTCTTCGACTGTACTTTGCAAGATTTCGTCTAATTCCAGGGAAGCGCGAATGCGTCCGGCAATCCGGTTGAGCATGGCTTCTCGCTCCGCTTGAGCGCGATTGTTTTCCGAGCAATAAATTAGCCAAATTGCTGCTAGCATTGCCGGGACGAGCAGTCCGGCGACTCCGGATGTCAGCAAATTTAATGCTTGCAGTTGGGATTCAATATTTTCGCGGGGAATTACTAAAGCCATCGACCAGTTAACTTCCTTGAGGGGAGCGTAGCCTACATACACCCATTTTTTATCTATTTTTACCAGTTCGATGTTCCTCTGGCCGTCGATCATCTGCCGCGTAATTGTGGAGAGTGCGGGGTCTTGTGAATCTAAAAAGCTTGGGACCAGCCGGTCGATATTTCCGATTAAGTTATTGTTGGGATGAACAATTGGCACTCCTTGTGAATTGAGCGCAAAAGCATAACTGTCGGAACCGTAGTGCAAGCTATTAGCCACAGATGCTACTTTATCTAATTTAATGCCACCCGAGAGGACTCCAATTACTTGATTGGGAGCGGGAGGCAAGGCCCAAATAGGAGCTGAAATGATGATTTTGGCAACTTTTGTACTGCGGCCGATCAGCGGATCGGAAACGTTGAGCTGCCCAGCCATTGCTTTTTGAAAGTGTTGGCGGTCTTTGCTGTTCGCGCGGTTGCCTAGAGTGTTGATGAATGACCCGTCGGGTTGACTTAATGATAGGATGAAATACTCTTTTAACCTGTATATTTTTCCTTGCAACTGGGGCTCGACTAATTTCCAATTGAGAGTGTTAACTGTAGGATCGTAAGCAATGGTTTGTATTTCTGCTTTGCGGCTGCTGAGCCAGCGGTCGATTTCGTCGGTGCCTTTTTCTAGTTTTAATAGTGCTATTTCCTTTAAATTATCGAGGATTAGTCCGCGCACAAAAAAATAGCTGATGCAAGCAGTTGTGCTAATGGTTAAAGCCGTGGTGCCTAGAATTAGCAGGGTCAGCAAATGGCGGCGCTGCCGTCTGTGCTCCCAAAGACTGTGCGCTTGCTGCCACCCTGATTGAGCAGAATTGCTGATGTTTTGCCAAAAGCGGCGCAGCTTTTTTGTTGGGTGCGGCGGCGGCGCAGACACACATCCGGCTTGATTTACTGGGTTTTGCATCATCAAATGTTCCTTTCGAGTCAAATTGATCGAACGGCCTCCGTCATTCTGCCGAATTAATATCAGGCAAGTAGTGAGACCAGTTTAAGAAAAGAATGCAACTGTAGCCAATATCCAAACCCTGTTAGTCATCAGTCATTCCCAATTCTTTAATCTAAAATCTAAAATCTCAAATGGTATGATATCAACTCCGCTAGCATCGTCGGGCGTAAAATCGAATCAACAGTCAATACTCAACTACCCCGTCAGTTTTTCGACAGACAGTTAACAGTCAACAGTCAACAGTCAACTATAATTCCGGTGCAACCGGAATTGATCTGACTTGCATTTCTGACTGCCAACAATTCTTATTCGGTTCGCGCGCTCACCTTCTATTGTGGCATCAATTTTATATTTCGACCTTCGGTTTACGACTTGAGGTTAGTTCTTTACGATATCTTTAATATCTATCTCGTTTGTATAACAAAATAATGGTAAATAACACAGAGAAAATACGGACTTTTTTAAATTAGCAATGTATTATAATGTAGGGTCAAACCCTCTTGACAATTTTACCAATTTGCGCTGGGGTTTCAAGGGGAAATTTTTTCGTCTAAGGCTTTTTTGGCCAAGCGGGTTGCATAAACGGTGAGGGCGATCGTGGCTAGCAAACCAATGCCGTAGAGAGCCCACTCAGCAGTAGTGCGCGATCTCCCTTGCGATCCGAGTGCAGCCAAACTCCCAGCCAGGGAACCGATATAAACATACATGACTGTTCCGGGAATCATGCCGATCCAAGATGCGAAAAAATAGTCTTTTAGAGATACCTGCGTGACTCCAAAAGCATAGTTAAGCAAATTAAACGGAAAAATGGGAGAAAGCCGGGTCAGCAGTACAATTTTCCATCCTTCAGAGGCAACTGCGGAGTCGATCGCCTTAAATTTTTGATTGCCCTCTATCTGTTTGGAAACCCAGTCGCGAGTTAAATACCTTCCTGTTAAAAAAGCGCAAGTTGCGCCTAAAACCGAGCCGATGGAAACACAAACCGAACCGCCAACGACTCCGAACAAAACGCCAGAACCGAGAGTCAGCAAAGAACCGGGGATAAATAGAACCGTTGCTACAATGTAAATTAGAATAAAAGCTGCCGGGCCCCAAGGGCCGAGACTAGCGATCGACTCCAGGGCATTTTTCAGAATTCCTTGGAAGTTAAAAAACTTGGTCGCAGCAATTAAAGCCACAGCTAAGCCAATCCCTAAAATCAGCTTCCACCTGTTTGATGTTGGCGGATTTTCACCGGGCGATCGCGAATCATTCATTACCTAAACTCCCCAGTCTAAATTGCATACACCCTAAGCTTGGCAGTTGCGCTTTAGCGCTGCAAGACTCTGTAATAAAGCGCAACTTTTCCCTTAAATTAAATCAAAGTACCGCCGCAGCTAGAACCGCAACCTGCCGTACATCCATAACAATAAGCAGCAGTTTGCACCTCTTGAATCAAATCTAAACTCCCAGATTCGAGCAATTTAGCAGCAGTTATCTTTTCTCCGCTGCCAGTTTTCGCCTGCAGATTTTCCATCTGGTTAAAATCGCAGTCGTAGACATTGCCCAAATAGTCGATCGACAATTCGTTACGACACATTAAATGTTCCAGAGTACCGGGATTAAAATTATCCTCCAAAAACCCGAGATAAGGCTTGTGCAGTTTCTTATGTTCCAAATGAAACTTAGTCCGTCCCACCGGCAAATTAGTAATCGCGAACAAGTGATTAAAACAAATCCCAAAATGTTCGGCCAAATAAACCTTGTAATCTTGCTCTAACTTGCCTTGTTCCGGTGTTAGCGAAAATTTGTCTGTTGTCGGCACTTGTGGATTGTACACCAAATCTACCATTAAATTTGGGTTTTTCCCGTATCCCAACTGATTTAGCTTTTGCAGCGCCAGAATCGAACTGTCAAAGACACCGCTGCCGCGCATTTTGTCCACATTGTCAGCTTGGTAGCAGGGAAGCGACGCCACAATTCTGAGTTGGTGCTGCGCGCAATATTCGGGAATATCTTCAAAACCTTTTTCAAAGTAAATCGTCAAATTAGAACGAACAATTACCTCTTTTCCTGCCGCCCTGGCAGCTTCCGCCAGCGGTTTAAAACCGTAAAGCATTTCGGGAGCACCGCCTGTGAGGTCAACAGTTTGAATTTGAGGAAAGCGGCGAATGATTTCAATTAATTGGTCGCAAATTTCCGGGGAAAGTTCTTCTGTTCGTTTTGGGCTAGCTTCTACGTGGCAGTGAGTGCAAGCCAGGTTGCAGCGTTTGCCGAGATTAATTTGTAAAACTGTAATCTGCTTTTTAGTTAAAGCTGAGTTGAGTTTGGTTTTGAAAGGCGTGACTGCTGTCTGAATCATTTGCTCACCTTTTGGTCTGTGCTCGCAACGAATGTAGAGACGTTCCGGCGGAACGCCTCTCATAATTTAGCACTAATTATGTGGATGCGACAGATCCAAATTTAACCGATCGCTACAAAGTTAATTGAAACTCAGAGCTTGAACCCTTATTAAAAACAGGCAAGATGCCTGTTCCACAGGAGAGTAATTTTATTGTGGAACAGGCATCTTGCCTGTTCATAAAAGGCTTATAGACAATACTGCAAGAGCTGAGTTAAAACTCCTATGTTACACCATTCTCAGTAACAGGCAAGATGCCTGTTCCACAGGAGAGTAATTTTCTTGTGGAACAGGCATCTTGCCTGTTCAGAAAAGGCTTATTGACAATACTGCAAGAGCTGAGTTAAAACCGACAAGGCAAGAATTATAACTTTGACACTAATCTTACTTTAGAGTGTCAACTAATGTTTCAACTCGTGCTTTAATTTCATCTCGAACGCGGTGAAAAGTTTCGATGGGTTGTCCGTCGGGGTCGTCTAGTTGCCAATCTTCAAACACTTCTCGCAATACCCACGCTTCGGGTAAATTCACGCCGCAGCCGCACAGAGAAATTACGGCGTCGTAGTCTTCAGCATTGAATTCGCTTAATGGGTTGGATGTTTGATCGGTGATGTCAATGCCGATTTCTGACATGACTTGAATAGCTGTCGGATGAACTCTGCTTGATTCTAACCCGGAACTGGTGACTCCAATCTTGCCTGCTCCGATGGTTTTAGCGAATCCTTCTGCCATTTGCGATCGGCAGGAGTTTCTTTTGCAAACAAACATTACTTTTTTCATGGTTTTTGTTGGTTGTAATAGGATGTTCTATCGAGATACGACAATATTGTGCGGGGCAGGTTTATTGAGATTGTTAGTTGGTGAAACCCGCATCCTGGGGGGCGGGTTTATTTAGAGTGTTAGTAGGAATCAAAGATTGTTGGTGAAACCCGCCCCTACTTTTATTGCGGTTAATTTAGCCGCTTGTTCCTTGCGTTCGCTGTAGCGATCGGTCAAATAGTCCGTTTGCTCCCGCAACAGCAAGGTAAACTTGTACAGTTCCTCCATCACGTCGATCGCGCGATCGCGATAAGGCGAATCCTTCATCGTCCCATCTTCATTAAACTCCTGATAAGCCTTCGCAACCGAAGACTGATTCGGAATCGTAAACATCCGCATCCAGCGGCCCAAAATTCTCAAAGTATTGACAGCATTAAAAGACTGGGAACCGCCGCTGACTTGCATCACCGCCAAAGTTCGGCCTTGAGTCGGTCTGACAGCCCCAATGCTTAAAGGAATCCAGTCAATTTGATTTTTCATAATCCCGGTAATATTGCCGTGCATTTCTGGACTAGACCACACTTGACCCTCCGACCACAGGCTCAATTCCCGCAACTCTTGAACCTTCGGATGAGTATCGGGAACGCTGCCGTAAATCGGCAATTCTAGAGGATTAAAGAACCTAACTTCTGCACCGAAATCCTCAATAATTCTCGCCGCTTCTTCCGCCAACAAGCGGCTGTAAGAACGCTCTCTAAACGACCCGTATAAAAACAGAATTCTCGGTTTGTGCGTAAAATTTGCCATGATGCTTTTAATGAAAATCCCGAAATCCGTTAGACAGTTCCCGATAAACGGCGACTGCTAATTGTGCTCCCCAGATAGGAGCAACCCAGTAAACCCAATGGTGGTTCCAAATACCGCCAATTAAAGCCGGACCCAGAGACCGTGCCGGATTCATACTCGCTCCGGTAATCGGCCCCATAAAAGCCGCTTCTAACCCTACAGTTAACCCAATTGCTATCCCGGCAAAGCCGATGTGAGCGCGTCTATCTAATCCCGAACCGAGGATAACAAACATTAAGATAAAGGTCAAAACAGTTTCTAAAATTAGAGACTGCAACCAGTTACCATTGAGAGGGGTAGTTGCACCGAGATTGCCGACTTCACCTAAAGTTATTAGCAGCACTTGAGAAGCAGCGATTGCACCCGCACACTGCCCTAAAACGTAAGGCAAAACTTTGTATTTTGGGAAAAAGCCGCTCGCCCAAAAGCCTAAAGTTACGGCCGGATTAAAGTGTGCACCGCTGATGTGTCCTAGGGCGTAAATCATCGCAGTTACTACTGCACCAAATACAAAACTGATGCCTAAATGAGTTACGGAACCAGCGCTAGTTTTGTTAACCATCACCGCACCGGTGCCTGCAAAAACCAAAATAAATGTACCTAGAAATTCCGCGATCGCCTCTCGCCTGCAATCTGGCCGAGCACAACCTAACCTCTGACCTGTTGCATCCATCGCTCTCAACTAATTTGTTCCATCCCATCATATCAATAAAAATTGATATGTCAATCATCAAACAAGCCAGAGGAGTATTTGAGTGATTAAGAAATGTTGATGGGTTAACCCGCGTCGGAACAGGGGCGCGCCGGCAGGATCTGGCTGAAGCGGCGGTATTCGGCGAGGTACTGTTCGAGGGCGACAAACTGAGCTAAATTGAGGCTGTAGTAAATCCAGCGGCTTTCTTGGCGGCTGCGGACTAAAGCTGCATCCTTTAAGGCTTTGAGGTGAAAAGAGAGTTTAGACTGAGGGACGTTGAGCCGATCGCACAAATCGCACACGCACAACTCCTGTTCCCGCAGCAACTCCAAAATCTGAAGCCGCAAAGGATCGGAAAGTGCCTGAAAGCCAGCAGCAATCAATTTATCTGCAACAGGAGGCGCGATCGTATAATTTTTAACCATAAATTACCCTTAAAATTTTATTCAAAAACTCCCGGCGCGATTTCTTGTTTTTACCGTTAGATTCGATCGGGTTATCCTTTGATGACAACCCCAAATCAACTGCGAACTATTTCTCTTCTAGGACTAACGATTAATTCTCTTACCGATGCAACGCCCAGTAAGCGCAGCCGCTGATTGCAGCAGCAATTGGCAAGGTCAAAATCCATGATAGTAGAATCTGATAGAAAACGCGCACATTAGCTTTTTTTGAAATCAATCCTACACCAAAGATTGAACCTACCGAAACATGAGTAGTAGAAACTGGAAGTCCATAGCGACTGGCAGCAATCACTAAAAACCCCGTCACTAAGTTTGCCACCAGTCCTTGACCGGTATTCATTGCTGTCAGCTTTTTGCTCATTGTTTCGGCAACTTTTCGAGCATTCAACAAACCGCCGATCGCCATTCCCAAAGCTACTGCTAAACTTCCCCACTGAACTGATATTGATTGACCGACTAACATCAGCGAAACTATTTTCGGAGTATCGTTCAATCCTCTGGCAAAACTGACGATTCCCGCACTCATAAAATGGCAAACATCCACTAACTTTTGGCTGGGAATTTGTAAGAAATTTCCCTGGTACCTTTGCGTGCATTTATCTAGAGAATCGACCGCAACATCAGCGGTTGTGATGCACTTCAGTATGTTAGTTGCATCCGGTTGGGGAATGGGAATAATCTGTTGAATTTGACCAGCGCAAATACACCATTCTTTCTGGATTCCCAAATAAACTCGCAGGTAGCGAGACAGCCCATAAATTAAAGCTGCTAATGGAATCGCAATCACGGGACTCAGCAACAAAGGCATTAGAAAAGTTTTCTGCAATGCTGTAAAATTAACTTGAGTACCAATTGCTACTAAACCTGCACCGACAAGAGCACCTGTAAGACCGTGAGTTGTGGAAATAGGGAATCCAGTTAAGGTAGCAAGAATAACGGTTAAACCCGCAGCGATGGCGACTGCCAAATGAAAATCTGGGGCATTGGCGATCTCGTCTGGAACTAGCCCTTTTCCAGAAAAGCTTTTTACCAGGGTTTCTGCTAAAAAAATAGAAAATACTGAACCTGCAAAAGTTGTAATCGTTGCCCAACCAATTGCTGTTTTATAGTTCGTCGTCTGACTGCCAAACAGTGTCGCCACGCCTTTAAAATTATCATTAGCACCATTGCAGTATGCTAAAAAAAACGTGGCGATAAATAGCCCAATAAGTAACATTCTATTAGCCAGACTAAGTGTGGTTTATTTGAAACAGTTTTTTGCCGGGGCCCCTACAGCACCGAATTTGATTGTAGAGACACAGTGGCCTCAAATAAAATAATGAAAATATTAAGATTTCTTTGGAAGGCGAGCGATCGCGTCTTAATTTCGCGCAACATGGGAGCGAGATTGAACGATACTATAATTAAGGCTCGGCGATCGCGGACGGTACGCTCACCCCCCCCATTCACTTAGGATTCTGTACCCTTGCCGGCACATCTGTCAGTCCCGCCTTCTGCATCAGCGAAATCACCCCTATAGATAGAATTCCCCCAATAATTGCCCCAACAACTACCAGGGTGAGAAACACTTTTTGCAGAGTTTTTTTAGTAGCAGGGTGGTACTGTCTCGGCAATTCTTGACCTTGCTCGTCAACTTCTTGCTCCAGGGGGTCTAGCGGATTGGATGGATTTGAGTTAAAAGGATTGGGCGCTTGATTCATGGCTGGCTTTGGTTAAAGGAGATCGACAACTATTTTAACTTGCGATTTGCCCTCGCAGCTTAAATAATACATTCTGGTTTTACTCAAGACTCTATAAAATTTATTAAGATACCGAGAATTTTACCCACATTATTAATAAAATATTCGCTGGTGTCAATCTCTATCGCAATTCCTTCTAACTTGAAAAATTTCCAGATACTCCCAGTTGTGACAACTCCATAAATTATGTGAATGTCATTTTCTTGACGCTGGTTAAATATTTGTGCTGCGATCGTTTCTGCCATGCACTGTCCTAAGCCGGATTGGATGTTGTCATTTTTGGCTTCAACCAAGGCGATAACTGGGGATTCAATGACTAGCTGTTCGGGCGATCGGCTAATTATAAAATCGCAATAACCGCTCAAACCCCTAGCAGCGTCTACATTGAATTCTCGACCTGAAAATAAACTCATCCGTTCCGGTAGCCGTTTTTTTATTTCAACTAATATCGGCGCGACAATTAGCTCAGAGCGAGCTTTGTCGGAATTAATTTCTAGTGCTAAAGGCAAATTGAATTGCAAAGTTTCTTGCAAAAAACTGCTTGGTTCTATTTCGGGAATGTCAGCAAACAAGCCCATCTTGCTCGAAAAGGCGATTCCGAAAATTGCCTTAATTTGTTCTATGCTAAATTGACTGTAGGGCATTTGACTCCCTATCCCGAAAAATTAAGTGTTTTTAAGAAGCTAACATTATATCACTTGAGGCGCTAAAATTTGAAGCGGGGGTATTTATATACTTGCCTGGTTGTCCAATGCTTTCTGTGGAAGATAACTACTATGACGTTACGCGAACTTCAAGACCGAGCACTGAGGTTGTCTGCCGAGGAGCGATGGCAGTTGATCGATGCCTTGATGCGATCGCTCCAACCGAAACCCCGATCGAAGGTGAAACCGAAGGGTTTAGCCGCGAGTTTAATTGGCATTGCGAAAACGGACGCGCCACCACCTACAGATGCAGAAGTAAAGGCAATGTTGGATGAGCGGTTAGTGCAAAAGTATCTGTGATGAAAGTTTTATTTGATACCAATGTTTTACTGGATGCAATGCTTGCACGCGAACCTTTCGTAGCGGATGCTGCTTTTTTACTGAATGCAATTGAATCTGGGCGAGTTGAAGGGTTTATGTCGGCGACAACGGTTACGGATGTGCATTATTTGGTTGGACGACAAACCAAGAGTTCTGAAGCTGCGATTGCCGCCGTAACTCGGCTTTTGGCATTGATGGAAATTTGTGCGGTGGATAGAGAGATTCTGGAACAAGCGATCGTGCTGGGATTGCCGGATTTTGAAGATGCGGTACAAATAGCCTGTGCGATCGAGTTAGAGTTAGAGGCGATCGTTACTCGGGATGTGAATGGATTCGCAGGGTCGCCGATTCCCGTTTTGTCACCTCAAGAACTGAGAAATCGGTTGCTCTAGCAGAGGGCTGAATAAATTAGGCGATCGGTGTTTCATCCCCGGCTTCAAAGCGCGGAAATGAAACACTTACAAAATAAGGTAGAAAATATCTGTTATCCTTCTGCTTTTGACAGGCGATCGAGAGAAATTGTTGCCGCTTGAGATACTTGAGAATTACTGTCTTTTTCTAAGTATTTTAAAGCCGAAACGCTCTTAACACTCGGCAAATTGCCCAAAGCTTCAGCCAGCCTCTGGCGGATCAGCCAATCTTCCGACTGAGCAAAATTGAGGATGCGATCGATCGCCCCAATTTCCTTAATTTCCCCCAAAGCCGAAATTGCCGCCTGCTGGATCACCACTTGCTCGCTTTCGAGAGCTTTTAGCAGCACGTCGCGAGCCCGGGGATCTTTGAGATTCCCCAGAGAAACAGCAGCACTGAAGCGCACCAGCCATTGAGTATCTTCATAAAAAGCCCGCACCAAAGCCTCAAAAGCTCTGATATCTTCCAGATAACCCAAAGCACCTGCAGCGTCAGCGCGAATGCCGTAATCAGGGTCTGTTTCTAGCAATTTGACTAGAATGGGATAGCACTCTGCTGTCGGTTTGACCCCAAGAGCAAACACAGCCATCGAGCGCACCTGCAAACTTTCGTCGTTCAACACCTTTTTAATCAAAGGCACCGCAATAGCTGCCGGCACGTTCCGCAAGTTGGCCAAAGCCACCATTCGATCGGCTGAATTTTCGCTTTCTAACTTGGCAGCAATTTGCTCTAAGCTTAAAGTTGTCATTATGGATAAATCTTGTAGTAAAAGTTTACATTCTGGTTATTTTGATTATAGGGGAGTCTCAGGAGAAATGCAGGCAGTAAAAACCGCCCTGCCTATTTGAGCAAGCGTGAGATTGCGAAGGAGTGACACCATTAATCTAAAGCTGAGATTGCGTAGAAAAAATCAATTAGAAGTCTATTATTTAAATCCCAAGCACAGGCGAGGTGTTTGTGCCGTTCCCCAAGGCTTTGCCCGATAGTTAGCCGCCCTCTGACAACCTGCAATCAACTATGCCCTTTTACCACCCGCCGTTTTACTCCTCAGCCTTAGAACAAGCGATCGATCGCTACCCCCTCACTGCCGGACCAGAAACTTCCTTAGCAGTGGCGATCGCCCTGATGAGTCAGTTGCAAAACAGTTGTCCCCTAGTCAAAATAGCTTTACCCTCAGACCGGGGACCGATGAACGAAGCGTCCGCGCCGGAAAAGGTGCGGGCCCACTGCGTGCTCGTCGTGCAGAACCAGCAGACTATTACCACAGGCAACTTCTCAAACAACGCCAGAGAAGGGCTGTTAATCGGCATATTAACTCCCGCCGACCTTGTGAGGCTGATAGCTTCTGGCAAAATAGACACTCAGCAAAAAGTAGCCCTGCACAAAATACCAATTTCCCAAGTGATGTCCCCGGTGCCGGTCTCCCTGACAGAATCCGATGACCAAGACGTGTTTACCGCTTTATCCTTATTTCGCCAGCACCGGATTCGCTATTTGCCGATCGTCAATCAATTCGGCCACTTGGCAGGAGTCCTGACGCGGGAAAGAATTCGCCAAGTATTGCAGCCTTCAAACATTCTCAAATTGCGGCGGGTAGCAGAATTGATGACTACGCCAATTACAGCGCCCCACACCGCCTCGCTGCTGAGCATAACCGAACTGATGTCAGAGCATCAAGTCAGTTGCGTAGTCATTACAAAAAACAAAGAATTAACAATGGAGAAGCCCAAAGATGACTATACCTCCATTTTTCACTATTCCTTTCACCAACCCCTGGGAATTGTTACCGAATACGACATCGTGCAGGCACAATTTCTCGAGCTAAAATTCGAGCAAACCCCAGCTCAAAAAGTCATGAGAACTCCCCTGCAATTTCTGCAACCTTCCGATTCCCTGTGGACGGCGCACAAAGAAATGCAGCAGCAACAAGTGCAGCGGTTGGTCGTGTGCGGGGGGCGCGGAGAAATGTTGGGAATTATTACTCAGACCAGCTTGCTCAGAGTCCTCGATCCCACCGAAATGTACCGAGTTGTCAAACAGTTGCAGCAGTCGGTTTATCAACTGCAAGCCGAAAAAGTGGAACTGCTGCAAAACCGCAACGCCAAACTGGAACAGCAGGTGCGGGAACGGACTGCAAAACTCCACGAACAATTGCAGCGCGATCGGCTGTTAACTCACATTTCCTTGCGGATTCACCAATCCTTAAACCTCGAAGAAATTCTCCACGCCAGCGTCGATGAAGTCCGCCAAGTTTTGCAAGCTGACCGAGTAGCAATCCTGCATTTAGAGTCGAGCAATTCCGGCATTGTAGTGGCAGAATCCGTTGCCGAAAATTGGCATTCAATCTTGGGAGAAATCATGCCCGATAATATTTGGCAAGAATCTGCTTCGGCGATCGAACAGGAAATTTATGCCGTCCCCGACATCGACCAAGCCAGTTTGAGCGCCGAAAAATATGCGCGGTTCCAGCAAGCGCAAATCAAAGCTTATTTGATTGTACCTATTTTGCAAGACGGCAATTTGTGGGGGATGATGTGCGTCCATCAGTGTTCCCAATCCCGGCAGTGGCAGCCTTCGGAAGTGGATTTGCTGCTGCAACTGGCAACTCAAATCGCGATCGCCATTCAGCAAGCCCAACTCTATCAGCAAGTGCAAAATCTCAACACCGATCTCGAACGCCAAGTCCAAGAACGCACCGCCGAATTGCAGCAAAAAGTTCACGAACTCCAGCATTTAAACGTCCTCAAGGATGAATTTCTCAGCACAGTTTCTCACGAACTGCGGACGCCTTTAGCTAATATAAAAATGGCTATTCATATGCTGAGAATTTCTCCCACGCCAGACCGGCGCCAGATTTATCTAGAAATTTTAGAAACAGAATGTACTAGAGAAACAGATTTGATTAATGCTTTACTAGATTTGCAGCGGCTCGAAGCCGCAACTTGCCCGATCGACCTGGAACCAGTAAACTTAGAAGTCTGGCTGCCTACTATTATCGACCCGTTTTACACCCGGGCCCACGACCGCCACCAGCATTTGCGAGTAGAGTGCGATCGCCACCTCCCCACGATTAGTTCCAACCGCGCTAGTTTGGGACGAATTTTAGCAGAGCTCCTCAACAATGCCTGCAAATATACTGCCAATGACGGCCAAATTTA
Organism: Microcoleus sp. C2D2; assembly: GCF_036702495.1. Classification (NCBI taxonomy): domain Bacteria; kingdom Bacillati; phylum Cyanobacteriota; class Cyanophyceae; order Oscillatoriales; family Microcoleaceae; genus Microcoleus; species Microcoleus sp. C2D2. The sequence goes on from NZ_JAUBTO010000019.1 coordinate 28,500, forward strand.
TCTGAAAGTTGAGTGCAAAAAGGGAGACTGGGAACAAGGAGGACAAAGGAAAAATTCGCGACAAGCAAGTGCTCAGGCTTCAGAAATCCACTTTACACTCAGCAATCAATCGTCCATTTCCATAGAGGAATTGCCTCGAATTTTTGAGAAATTTTATCGAGTTCCCAACGCCGATCCTTGGAAACAAGGAGGTACAGGTTTGGGTTTAGCTTTGGTTCAAAAACTTGTCGAACAGTTGCAGGGAAAAATTGAGGTTGAAAGCAGCAATGGCTGGACTAATTTTACCGTCACATTTCCTACCAAGCCGGATGGAAATTAGTCCGCCATCAGTCGATTTTAGATTTGAGATTTTAGACGGGGGCGTAAAACGTTCGGCGAGGGCGAGGGCCGAACGATTTGAGATTTTAGATTTACTTCACAGATGAATCTGGGACCTGGAACAACAGTCTAAAATTTGGGGGTTCCACGACTCCTGTCGGGGGCTTGTATCCATTGTGGGGTGGGGTCATCTTTTTTGGCTCTCACTCTTTTTTGGAAGCTAGTTTGGGGATGCCAGACGGTGCTGGTGAAAAATTCAAATATTCATTTTTCTCTTCAACAACTGATGATGTAGATGCTTGATACCTCCTGCGTTTGGTGGCATGATTCGCAACTGTGCCCAAGCAGGGTATGCCAAAATTTTCTAATTGACTGAAAACTTTTTGGACTACAGAAAAATTGACCTGGCGAATTGCTACAACCATCAGTATGCCATCTGTGCGCGCCGCTAAAAAATTCGCATCTTTACTGTCAACGAGCGGCGGCGTATCGTAGATAACTAAGTCAAATGTTGCCTGAAGTTCTTCCATTAAATACTGCATCTGAGAGGAGGCAAGCCGTCTGGCAGTACCGGGAATAGGGAGACCTGCAGTTAATACAAAAAGATTATCTGCTAGATGCGATCGCTGGATAATTTCATTGGGTTCGTTTTGATTGTCTAGCAAGTTGCTCAATCCCTTGACATTAGGCAGTTCCAACAGCAAGTGCAAGCTGGGCGAATGCAAATTCGCGTCCACTAACAGCACTCGCTGACCCGCCAGCGCTGCCACGTGAGCTAAGTTTAAAGCAACGGTAGATTTGCCTTCGCCAACTGTAGCCGAACCAACTGCCAAAGAGCTAATCGTTCGATTTGAAGAAAGAAAGCGGATATTAGTATAAAGAGAGTCAAAAGCTTCTATAAATTCCGCAGCATTTTTCTTATTACGCTCTTTTCCTTCAAGATAAGCATAGGCATTAGCAATAGAAGGCGGAAAATTTTTAGCATTTTTGTCAAGAGGAATTTCTCCCAATAAAGGCGCTTCAACCGCATCTTTAACGTCATCAGCACAGTAGAAAATATCGTGCAACTTTTCAATAAGGATAGCCGAGCCCAGACCCAAAACTAGGGCCCCAACAGCTGCTATCACAAATTTGTTTTTATTGTTCGCTGCAAGTGGAACCAGCTGGCCCTTACGATCTCGCGGTATCTGCGGTTCAGAAACTATTTCCCAAGGTACTTGGCTTTGAGCTGCTTGGACGCGCAGAGTTTCCCGCTGACTTAAAAGTTGATCGCGGGTGCGGGCGGCGATGTCTAATTGCTGTTGCAGTTCGTTGTAGCGGCGGGCTATACTGGGAAATTCTCTGGCTTCTCGGCTCAAATTGTTTTTTGTTTGGGCGAGCGCCTGACTGCGAGCTTGTAAGACTTGAAGTTGGTTGGCAGTATCAACCAATTGTTTAATCAAGCCTATGCGAATCGAATTTTGAAAATTCTGAACTTTAGAATTGGCTGCCGTGCCTACTAAATTTTGCCCCAAAATTCGCTGCGTTTGCTGGTTGAGCAAAGCTACTAAATTTGCCCGCTTGCGCTCTAAAGCTTCCACTATAGGGTTAGCAGATTTAAAACGAGCTGTTTCTACAGCAATCTGACCTTCTACTTCCTTAACCTTGGCCAGCAAGTCTTTATATTGAGGTTCTTCGCTTAAAGCGGAAGCGGCAATAGCTTCATCTGGTGTAAAATCTAATTGTTTTTGCAAGTTAGCGTACAGCGTTTTCTGTTCTTGCAGCAGCCTTTGAGTTTCTAACTCTAAAGTTTCTACGGTGCGAACTTGCTCGATCAATTGCGCGCCTTGTTCTTTAGGATCGGTAATCTTTTGCTGCTGCTGTATGATCTGTAAATCCGACTTCAGGTCATTTACGCGCTTATTGAGTCCCGGAAGCTGGTCTTCAATAAATTTAACACCTTCACCAATGCGAGTCTTGCGTTCGTCAAGACTGTACTTTAAATATTTCTTTTTAGTTTCTTGTAAAACAAACTCAACTATTGTAGGATCCTGCCCGATGAAGCGAACTTCCAAAATTTTAGTTATCGTCAAATCATTTTCTCCGACGCGCACAACGACTAATCCTTGTTTAATAAAGCCCTCGGTAACTTTTGGATATCGTTTTTGGACTTGTTTAGCAATAGCCGACAGCATCTGAGGACTCTGGAGAATTTCAAGTTGAGTTGGGTAGTCCAAACTAAAAAAATCTCGACTAGGCACTCCCCCCCTCTCGCCCTGATTGGCGAGGGCAGAGGGGTCAGCAATTCTGGCCTCCGTTGTCACGGGTTCCACTAGTATCCGAAAATCGCCTTGATATGTTTTCTTGCCTGCGCTGATCTTATAATAAACTCCAGCGCCTACTAGACCTATAATCCCAATAATGATTAGGGCTTTTCGCTGAAAAGTCCTCAACAAGGGCTTTAGATTCAATGCTTTCTGAGGCTGCGCGCTTAACTCTTCTCCCTCGTCAACGGAAAATTGCTGCACCTGTCGGCTCTGGTTGCTAATGGGTACGATATGAGCATCCTGTTCTCTTTCCATGTTGACCTCTGTGAGATTTTGTTGGTAAAATCAGCTTTGTTCTGCGAGCCTTCTGCTTGATACTTTGAGCATTGGCTTAAGGATATCACAGGAGATTCTTGGTTAGCCGAGCCGACTTCCTTCTAATAGTTCTCACTAATTTCACATAGTATACAAAAATAACTAAATCCCTCTGCTGTGCCGGCTGCAAAAGTTTTTTTACAACTTCTTGAGAGTTGTATCCGACTGCATTTGGGTCTGCTGCGTTGTGCTGGTATTTAGGGTTTCCGGGTGGCGAAGCAAACTTTTTTGGGTCTCGCTCAGCTTCGCCGCAGGGGGCGCAATAACTTTACCAAATTTTTACAATTGACTGTAACACCTCAGCCGCCGCTTGGGCGGGTATTGCCTTGTCATGTAGGCCATTTTTCTGTTCGCCTGCCGCGGCTGCTGTACCTGTTAACTTACCCGCTAACTGACCGGCTAAAAAGTTTGTCTTTTTTCATGTAGATATAATTAGCAGCCTTCAGCCGATTTTGGGAACGGCAACTAATCGAATCAATTGCCGATGAAAACCTGTCTTTTCTTTTAATTATAAACTTTTTGAGGAGCTGGATGACTGCTTAAGTCTATATAATTACTTATTACTCCCATCTTATCACAAACTTCTCTCAAGAGTGAGGGACCGACATAAAATTTAATAATTTGCGATCTCAAACTCGATCGACATCTCGAGAAACTCAAGCCTTCTGGCTGTTTCTACCGTTCGGGATGGTGCGGAGCAATGTTATGTTTTTTCGTATAAAAACTAGGTTTCTGGGTTCCTGGGCTATTACTAAAACTATCGCTTTTATAGCAGAAGGAAGAAGGAAGTTCGGCAACGGATTCGCTTTCTGAGGATTTAACGGATGTAACGGGTGGATGTTGAAGAAAGAAGCGAGAAGGAATAATATCAATTCCGGTTACACCGGAATGATGGGGAGTCGGGAGTCGGGAGTCGTCCGTTGGGGAATGTGAATTATTGACCTTGACTTTATCATTCCCATGCAACCGGAAACGATATAAAAGCAAGGATTTCAGCAATTAAAAACGTCCTCACCGTCGGGCGCGGTTCCTCGCTTCGCCATCCGAGCAAGCTATAGCAATCCTTTCGGGAAATGCGCCACGGTTTTTTTTGTTTGAAGGAACCGATGAAAGAGGCAGATGACAAATCCGTAAAAGAAGAGAAGAGAAGAGAAGAGAGGAAAAGAGCAAGAGTTCGCCAGTAATGGGAGGATTGCTATAGATGCCCTGATTAGCTGTTTGTAGTTGTTACTTTTGGATTTTACTAATTACCCATTACTGATTAAACCTTACTGATTTTCTGCTTTTTTTTCTCGAAGTCTCAACAAAATTTCTGCATGAACTTCGCGACTAATCGGATAAAAATATGTGAGAATCATGCCAGCAATTAAAGCAATTGTCGGCAGCGGCCCGATCGCAACTCGAATGGCGAACAGTGCAGAATCCGGCTGTACTGGCGCAGCTTGTCCCTGAATTGTGGCGAGAAATCCAGCTCTTTCTAATGCTTGTCCTACTAACCACAAGCCGAGCGCCAAACCGATTTTTTGCAACAACACCATAAACGAATAAAACACGCCTTCGCGTCTTTCTCCTGTTTGAAGCTCGTCGAGTTCAATGACATCCGGTATCATCGACCAAGGTATTAGATAAGCAGTCGAAACTCCGACACCTGCCATGACTGCTAGCAGGTACATCTGGACTACTTGTCCTGGTTGCAGAAAAAATAGTCCGGCTTGTGCGATTATCCACAAACTCATGCCCATAAAATAAACGGCTTTTTTGCCATATCGCTCGCTGACTTTACTCCAAACAGATAACATGGCGAGTGCAGTGCCTTGAACTGCGATCGCAGTTTGGGTAAAAGTTGCTGACGGCAGTTTCATCCAGTCGATTACAAAGTAGGGCAAAATTGAAGCAGTTAATTGCACTCCCAGCCAAGAACAGAGATAAATTCCAATTACGTACAAAAAAGGGCGATTGTTAAATGCAATCCGCAACTGTTCTCCCATCGGCAAGGATGTTGAATCGTCTGCTACTGGATTTTCTGACAATTGAGAGAGTACGTGTTCGCGGGTTCCCAAAAAGCACCAGTACAAAGGCAATACAGAGATTACTGCACATAGTGCGCCTAGGATTATGTATTTTTGGGTGTCATCTTTAACTATTGCAAAGATAATTTGCGCTATAATTAGTGACAAAATGCTGCCGCCGATCGAGAAAGAAAACCGGAAACTGTTAAGGCTAGTGCGTTCGTTGTAGTCTTGGGTTATTTCTGGGGTGAGGGCGGTGTAAGGCAGGTTGACGGCGGTGTAGGCCGTGTTAAACAAAATGGCGATCGCCACATAGTACCAAAATAGTATCGTTGGATCTTTGCTGGGAACAATCCACTGCAAAAAGAAGAAGATGCCGAAAGGAATTGCCCCGTAAACGATCCAAGGATATCGGCGCCCCCAGCGGTGAGATGTGCGATCGCTCAAAACCCCCACAATCGGGTCATTTATGGCGTCCCAAACCTTGCCGATCAGCAAAATGTTGCTAGCAGTACCCGCAGCCAAACCGGCGACGTTGGTAAAGAAATACAGCAGGAAAAATACCAAAACATTCGCAGTAATCGCGGGGCCGAGGTCGCCGGCACCGTAAGCTAATTTTGTTGAAAAACTGAGTTTTTTTGTTTCGGGGTTGTCGGCGGCTGGTTGAGGCCCGGAAGTGTTGCTCATAAACTTTGTTTTCGGGATTTTTTGGCAGTCACAGTCTTTCCAGTAGGAGTATAACTCGCACTACGCTCTAATACTAAGTTTTTTGTGGGGTTCGGGACTAGCCTGAAGATTTGGTAATTGATAATTTGGTAATCGGTAATTGATAGGTTGGTGGGGGCGGGTTTACAAGATTATTGGTCTGAGGCAATTATTCTTGGTAAAACCTGCCCTACTTAAGGAAACAGTTGCGAAATCTGAACTTCTATTTCTGGAAATGCCAGCATTGACAAAACATCATCTTCATTAAATACTGTTTCTTGTCGGTAGTTTGTCTCGCCCGGTTCGCGAAAAACATAAACTTGCCGCGTGTTAACATCAAGTATCCAATAATCAGTAATTCCCGCTTTAGCATACGCCGGTGCTTTTCGCCTGCGGTCTGTTTCTAAAGTGGTGTCAGCTATTTCTACTAATAAGAAAATATTGTCTGGTGCGGGATGAAAATCTTGGTACAGCCGGGGGTCGATTTGCACTACAGCAATATCCGGTTCTGGTTCTGAATTATAACTTAGAGCGATCGGGTCTTGAATGCGAATTAAAGCAAGTCCTGCCAGCAGACTTCTTAGATAGTCGGCTGCACAGAGATTAGTTGCTGCGTGGGGAGGATTTTTTGCACTCATTGAAATAATTTGCCCGTCAATTAATTCGACTCGTTCATCGGGATTGAGAATGCCAGTTTCGGTCATGCGGCGGTATTCGTCTACAGTCCACAAGCGTAAATCTGTTACAGTCATGGCAAAATTTTCTTTGGCGATATTATCTATTATCCTAAAGGCAGAAACCTGGTTTTTTATCACAATACTGGATTAGAGACTTTAACACTGGTAAAAAACCAGGTTTTTTTGGTATAGTCCCGGAAAAATCCCCAATCCCCAATCTAAAATCTAAAATCTAAAATCTAAAATTGCTATGTCAGCAATCTAGATTTTGCTGTAATTGCTCCCAGACACCACAAAATAGCATTGACAATCTCCGAACGCTGGATGTCCTCTTCAGCTAAAAAACTCGCAAACTCTCGATCGATATTCAGGTTGTCTGCCAAAGCATAAAGCACTTGCTTGTACTCTGTGGGCATCGGTGTTAATGTGGCTGCAACTAAATTTAACAGCGCGTTCAAACAGTTAAGCATAGTCCCTGATTCGTCAATATCTTCTGCATCGAGCAAGTACAGCGTTTCTGCAATGTCACAAATAGCGTCTATTTGTGTGGGTGGCTTTCCCTGTTTCCTAACATCGATATTGCACAATTGGAGAGCGTTAATCGCTAGTTCTGGACGGGTAAAAAATACAAGTTGACCGCCGGCTACTAAAGGCGGCTCTTGTTCTCCATAGACAATTAGAGTATATAGATTTGGTATTTCGGTGTCGGGGTCGATGCGGAAACCGAACAGCCACAGCAATTTTTCTGTATTTAGGTTTGCTGTTTGCAGTGTTGTTGGGAATTTTTTTTGTTCTGACATGAATTTTTAATCCTTATAAAATTTAGGCTTTTCAATCCGGTTTCTACGGAAAATCTGGGTTTTAGTGAGAAATCTATAAATAAACCGGGTCGAGCAAGGCAAGAATGCGTAATTTTTGTTTATAAATTTTGCTGGATTATGTCGCAGCACTCAGCGACGGTTGCTCTTTTTTCCATTGCTGCGACTAGGGCTTCGTAAGCTGATTTGTGGCTTTCGATCAGGTTTTTGGCTCGCAGCGAACCCCAGTTTTGTTTGAGTTGAATTTCGGAACTGGGACGGCGCAGTTGTGTTAAAATTGCGCTAATTTTTGTACGGTCTTCTGCTCCTCCTTGTGCGCTGCCGTAAACAAATTTTTCTGCGACTATTCCGGCCATCCACACGGTGCAGTATTGGTCTAAAAGTTGGGCGGAAAGAGTGCCGCTTTGGAGTTGAGATGCTAATTGTTCGTCTTCAAATCGGACGCCGCCTTGGGCTGTTTGGCCTTGTTTAAATGCTTCGATCGCGTTGAGGGCGTAGCTGGTTACGGGAATTCCCAATAGGTGGGCAACTAGGAAGTGTCCGGCTTCGTGGTGAAGGATACGATCGCGCTTTTGTTTGGAAGTTCCCCCCAGCCAATCTAATAAAATTGTACCGCCTTGACCTTGCCACTGGAAACTGTCTAGGGTGGCTAGCCCCAACAGGCAAAAAGTGGCGATCGCAGGTACGGCTTCTGGCAAGTTGAATAGGGGCCCCAACAATATTGAAACGGTGATGGCAAAGATAGAAATAGCGATAATATTCAAAGAAGTGTCTTTCATAACTGGGAATTGGTAATGGGGAATTGGTAATGGGGAATTGGTAATGGGGAATTGGTTTTAGAGGTAAACTCGGGTACGATCGCGCGATCGGTTTGGCAGCGTCGGGTCGATCGGAGCGCCCGGGACTTCCGACAAAAACTCTATCTTCCAGTTTGACTGAAAATTGCCGCTGCGAAGCCACCGATATTAAAAAGATATTAAAATAAGTCAAAGTCAAATAAAAGTGTTAGTGGAATCCTTCATGTCAGTTTTGGCAGCGATCGCAGTTTTAGGTATCTTGATTGTCGTTCACGAACTCGGCCACTTCCTGGCGGCGAGACTTCAACACATCCACGTCAACCGCTTCTCTATCGGTTTCGGGCCCATCCTCTGGAAGTACCAAGGCCCGGAAACTGAATACGCCCTCCGCGCCTTTCCCCTGGGAGGTTTCGTGGGTTTCCCGGACGACGATCCAGACAGTACAATTCCCCCAAATGACCCGAATTTGCTCAAAAATCGCCCCGTGCTCGATCGGGCGATCGTCATTAGTGCAGGGGTAATTGCCAACTTGATTTTTGCTTACTTCCTGTTGGTGGTGCAATTGGGTACTGTCGGCGGTGCATCCATGAACTACCTACCGGGAGTTAAAGTCCCGGAAGTCGCCGCGGAAGTCAGTTCGGCCGCGAAACAAGCGGGAATTCGATCGGGCGACGTTGTTCTGTCTGTTGACGGCAAGGAATTGGGCGCTTCCCGCGAAGCAATCAAATTATTGGTCGCAGCAATCCAAGATCATCCCAACCAACCCCTAGCGTTGGAAATTCAGCGCCAAGAACAAAAATTTGTGGTGACAGTAACTCCTGAAGAGTCGCCCGACGGCAAAGGTCGCATTGGCGTGCAGCTAACTTCTAACGGCACTGTGGTGCGGCAGAGGGCGGGATTTGTAGAGGCGTTTAGCAAAGCCGCCAAAGAATTTGAGCGGATTGTGGTGCTGACGGTTCAAGGTTTCGGGCAGTTACTTAGCAATTTCAGCCAGACTGCCGACAAGTTGTCCGGGCCTGTGGCGATTGTGGCGATTGGTGCAGGGATTGCCAAATCGGATGCTGCGAGTTTGTTTCAGTATGCGGTGTTAATTAGCATCAATTTGGCTGTGATTAATATCTTGCCTTTACCTGCTTTGGACGGCGGTCAGCTAGCTTTTCTCTTGATAGAAGGACTGCGGGGCAAGCCTCTACCGAACCGCATTCAGGAAAATGTCATGCAGACTGGTTTGGTGTTGTTGCTGGGTTTGGGAATTTTCTTGATTATTCGCGATACTGCTAATTTGGCTGGCTTTGATTTGCGAAATTTCATGCAATAGTTGAAGGAAGAAGGAAGAAGGAAGAAGGAAGAAGGAAGAAGGAAGAAGGAAGAAGGAAGAATTCTGTCTACTTTTCCGTTTTCCTATTTTCCTATTTTTCCCTCTCTTTTTTTCCTCCGCAAGTGAGGCAGAGCCTCTGGTTATGGGTTCCCCGGTCGTGCCTGGGAACCACTTAAAAACAAATAACAAGTGACTAATGACTACTGACTAATGACTAATGACTACTGACTACTGACTAATGACTAAAAAGTTAAGTTTGAAACAACGATCGCTCGAAATTCTGATTCGCCTCAAACGCCTCTATCCAGAAGCTCCTTGCACTCTCAACTACGAAACTCCCGTGCAGTTACTGGTGGCGACGATTCTCTCGGCTCAGTGTACGGACGATCGAGTAAATCTGGTAACGCCGGCTTTGTTTGAGCGTTTTCCCGATGCGGTTGCTTTGGGAAATGCTGATTTAGAAGAACTCGAAAGTCTGGTGCGATCGACTGGTTTCTACCGCAATAAGTCTAAAAACATTAAAGGTGCTTGTCAGGCGATCGTCAATAAATTTAACAATCAAGTGCCGCAGCGGATGGAACTGCTACTAGAATTGCCCGGAGTTGCCCGCAAAACGGCTAATGTCGTTCTCGCTCACGCTTTTGGTATTAATATGGGCGTGACCGTAGACACTCACGTCAAACGTTTGAGTCAGCGGTTGGGATTGACCGAACATACCGATCCTACAAGGATCGAGCGGGATTTGATGGTATTGTTGCCGCAGCCGGATTGGGAAAATTGGTCGATTCGGTTGGTTTATCACGGCAGAGCAGTTTGTAATGCCAGAAATCCGGCTTGCAATATTTGCGAGCTTGCAGATTTGTGTCCTTCTGCTAATAGTTAGGTGTTGCACCAATGTTCAGTACAGGTAAGATGCCTGTACCACAAAAATCTTGAGTTATTGCAGATTTGTACCCTTTTGCTAATAGTTAGGTGTTGCACTAATGGTAAGTACAGGCAAGATGCCTGTCCCACAAAAATGTTGAGTGATTGTGGAACAGGCATCTTGCCTGTTGCTAAAAAAGTTGAGTAAAATCTTGTTGACAAAAGAAATAATTCAAATAAAAGTTATCCAAAAAGACAAAAATACAGTAAAATAGTAGATTGTGATTTATCTAAGGATATCAACAGATTATGGCTAAGAAGAGCATGGTCGAGCGCGAGAAAAAGCGCCAGAGACTCGTAGACAAGTACGCCGACAAGCGGGAAGACCTGAAAGACCAGTTTGACCAAGCTAACAATCAGATGGACAAAATGGCGATTCACCGCCAACTGCAACAGCTACCTCGCAGCAGTTCGCGGACTCGCTTGCGGAACCGCTGCTGGGCAACTGGACGCCCCAGAGGTTACTATCGTGACTTCGGACTGTCTCGCAACGTGATGCGAGAAATGGCTCACGAAGGTCTTTTGCCCGGTGTTGTGAAGTCTAGCTGGTAGCAGGAAGGAAGAAGGAAGAAGGAAGAAGGAAGAAGGAAGAAGGAAGAAGGAAGAAAAAAACTCACAATTAATCGGCAGGATTATGTTTGGGGTTGATTTTTGTTTCAGACTTATGAGTTAAATTTTCCTCCTTCTTGCTTCACTGGCCGCAGCATTTATCAATGCCGAGACTTTCGAGTAACAAGTCGCTGACGGCGTTGGCGATCGCAAATTCGCCGTAGAAGCTTTTAGAAAAATCATAGGCCTGCATTTCGGTGACGATCGCAATTACGAGGCTGCCCACGTCATTTTCGCCTTCCATACGCTGGCGGACATAGATTTGGGCAGCCCTTTTAGCTATTTGCTGGTTGGCTGCTTCTGGGATAAACTCGGAGTCTAGCCATGCCAGCAGCGTTTGTTGGAGCCATTGGCCTTCTTGCTCAGGGTTTTTGGCGGGCGGTAAGGTAATAGGTTCGATGGTTTCAGACATGATTATTCCTAATTGCTAATGTTGACTTTGAAAAGTCAATTGACAAATGAGATCTGATAAATATATGCAATATGATATACCGACAATTATACAAGGATATGCCCAAGGCTACTTCTTGATGGCAAATGACGGGGAGGAGAGTTTGGGGTGGTATTCGAGCCGCCAGCGGGCGCTGATTCCTCTGGATGAAAGATTTACCTATCCGAAATCCCTGCGCCGCCAAATCAATCAAAATCGATTTTCGGTGGCTGTGAACCGCGATTTTGGGGCGGTGGTTGAGGGTTGTGCCGATCGCGAAACGACTTGGATTTCTAAGGAGCTCAAGAAGATTTACTGGGGTTTGTATGAGGCCGGTTGGGCTTACAGCTTCGAGACTTGGTGCGGCGACGAATTGGCGGGCGGTATTTTAGGATTGTCTATAGGCGGTGCGTTTATTGGGGAGTCGATGTTTTACCGAATTCCCGAGGGTTCTAAGGTGGCGATGGTGAAGTTGGTGGAGAGATTGCGCGATCGATCGTATCTGATGTTCGATGCTCAAATGAACAATCCCCACTTGGAAAGATTCGGAGCTTATACTGTTAAGGAAAAACTCTACAACACTCTTTTGCAAGAAGCTTTAAAGCGTCGCTGCTCGCTATTTTAAATATGTTCTGCGGGGGGAAACTGCAGATGATAGCGGGGGCGATCGCTCTTCTGAAATTGATTCTAATCTGATACAGGATTTTTTAGGTAAGCAAAGATAGAGGACACGGCAGTGCCGTTTCCCTACAGCGATCGATCGCTTGATGGGTGTACTTGATCAACGTGGAATCTATTGTAACTATCCAATTCCGCATCAAAACACTCTCAAGAAGACGGAGGCAGAGCCCATATGCGTTACCACGCTGGAGCTTGGTAAAATCAAAAATCAAAAATCAAATCAAAAATCAAAAATCAAAAATCAAAAATCAAAAATCAAAAATCAAAAATCGATTGACGGAGGCAGAGCCCATCTGCGTTACCACGCTGGAGCTTGGTAAAATCTCCAATCTCCAATCAAAAATCTCCAATCTCCAATCTCCAATCAAAAAATCAAAAATCAAAAATCAAAAATCGATTGACGCTGGCCCCCATCTGCGGCTACGCTTTTAAGTGTAAGGTTGCTTTGCTTGTACAGGAGGCAGCCCGCGTCGCCCAAAAATCTAGTTGCACTGCCCAAAGCTGCAGGAACAGCAATGGACAGCATAACCGCCAAACTGAGCAACCAGTCTGGAGGCTAACGGAGTATCTTAACATTCTCTGTGGCCGCCCTGCTGTGTGTTGAAATGCGGGGCGGCTGGATTTTTGGGTTTTCCTAGAAAACCCAAAGTCAGGAGAACATAATATGTCACAGGAATTCGTCCCCGACGAAAACGAATTCGTTAGCGCAGCCCTCGAAGAGGATTGCCCAAATTCCGAGCCCGCAGCAGTATCGGAACAGGATGTGCTGCTGGTAACGGTTGTGGGTTCGCCCCAGGGTGTGAGGGAAACGATTCTTACTTTGTACCGGCTGGGATTTGCACAAGTGGGCGATTGGAGTCCCCTACAGCGCGCGGCAAATCCGAAGCAGGTGATGAGTGTGCTGATTCGCCGGAAAGTGCGATCGACTGAAAGTAAGCCGCCGACAAGGTAATACGAATTTAATGTGAAGTTGCACATATCTCGATCCCCCTAAATCCCCCTTAAGAAGGGGGACTTTGATCAGAATCTTGTCCCCCCCTCCCGCGGGGGGCTAGGGGGGATCGGATTCTACGGGGCCTCATAAAAAATTGGTATAAGCTGCAGAATAATGCGCTTTTTCACTCTCCGGCAGGGGTTTAAACTGCTGCCGGAGTGCGGGAAAGTGCATTAAGTTGATATTTATTGATATTTATGGGCGATCGTCTCGCGTCCTTACCCGTACCTAAACTTTTCAGCTTCGCTATAATATTTCAAATTAAACCATACAAATCGAGCAAAAAGCAATGATAGATCCAGTCAGCGCGGGTTTGGGTTGGTTGTTGGTAGGGCCGATTTTACAGGAATTGGCTAAAGCAGCTTTAGACGACTACGTTAAAGATTTTTTTAAAGGTTGTATTAAAGATGTTGAAGGAATTGCAAAAAAGCCCTTCGCTCAAAATGCTGTTCTCGGTGCCCTGAAAGAGTTTCTCATATTGTTCGAGCAGGAATTAGAGCGATCTGGTTTAGATAAAAAACAGATCCGGCAATATCTGCAACCTTTAAAACAATTTGTCAAACAACCTCCTGTGCCGCAAGTTTTGGGAAGTGCGTTTCAAAGGAATTGTCAGGTTTTAAATACTGCTATCTTAGCTCAGTCTTGGCAAACTTTGACCTTACAGCATCCGCTGCGACGGAATTTGCCCACTTTGACTCGGATTGTTCCTTCTAATCTTCTTAAGGAGCAACCAACTCCCTCGCTGCCCCATGCGTTTAGTTGGGAACGAGTGGCAGAAAAATATCTGGCAAGTGTTAAAGTAATTATACAGCAAAATGCGGAACTACGAGAAATTCTGAACGATCAAAATTTGGACGGCATCTTGGGAAGTTTGACAGATAGTGACGCAATTCCGCCTGATTTTAACTTAGAAAGTTATCAAGAAAAACGGCGAGAACAAGATGGAGATTTGGATTTAGGTAATTTAGATACTAGGTCGGGAGACTGCGAACAACAACTAACAGTTAAAGAAATATTTATTCCCCACGCTCAATCAGAAAATAATTCGGAGGTGGTAATTTCAGGAGTACAAGAAATAGCACAGGGGTGGAAAGATGACCCCGCAACCTTACCTAACCTCAAACAACGCGCTCAATCAGACGATGATTGGACTGTGCGATTGTCAGCACTTCAAGAATTAGTACGTGGGTGGAAAGATGACCCAGAAACCTTACCTATCCTCAAACAACTGGCTCAATATGATGATGATTCTGCTGTGCGGTTTTCAGCCATTCAAGAATTAGCATGGGGGTGGAAAGATGACTCGGAGACCTTACCTTGGCTCAAACAACTGGCTCAATCTGAGGATAATTGGGATGTGCGACGTGCAGCAGTTCAAGAAATAGCACGGGGGTGGAACGATGACGCGGAAACCTTACCTTGGCTCAAACAACTGGCTCAATCTGAGGATAATGGGGAGGTGCGACAAGCAGCAGTTCAAGCATTAGCACGGGGGTGGAAAGATGACCCGGAAACCTTACCTTGGCTCAAACAACTTGCTCAATCAGACAATAATTGGGCTGTGCGACGTGCAGCAGTTCAAGAATTAGCACGGGGGTGGAAGGATGAGTCTGGGATATTTGAATTATTGGGCGATGTTGCTATCCATGACCCCTTCGATCGCGAGGATGAGTGGCAAGATAATCCCCGGCAAGCAGCTCTTGCAGCTACGATTGAGCTATATCCCGATCGCCCTCACACTTTAGAACTTGTGCGCGATCGCGCCCAGAACGATCGCGACCAAAAACTCCGCGAATTTGCCCAGGAAAAATTGACCCAATTAGAAGGCAAATGAGCGATATACTCGATGGGCGATCGCCATTTTTTCTAATTTTAGGGGCTTGTCGTTGGGTGGGGGCGGGTTTATGAGATTATTGGTTTTAAACATAGATGGTTGGTAAAACCCGCCCCTACAGATTTCTGAATTACCAATGATAAATTGCGTGTTGAACAATATCTATGTAGGGGCGGGTTTCACCCACAATAATTGCCTAAAACCCATAATCTGGTAAACCCGCCCCCACCCGATGACAAATTAAAAGGTACATTGCTGTGCGATCGAGATAGTCGATCGCCCCCAACTAAAATCACTGATACTACAATATATAATACAGAGAGGCGAGCCAAAATCCTTCTTAGCAAACGAACAAGTAGATAACGAAGGTTTTTCCTGGCGTTGCGCTGCCAAAGTCGATCGCAAATTATTGCGGCAGTGGTTCCTCAAAATTACCGATTACTCAGAAACCGGGTTTGTTCCGAAAACGCTGCATCTGAGCCTTTAACTGGTGAAAAACCCCGTTTCTTTGATATTTATGCGTAAGTCCTAGAAATATACACAGCGTGTCCTTAGCCATAGCTCAAATTTTGGGCCGCGGTATAATGTTGAATATTAAAGGCGATCGAGCAAAAAGCAATGATAGATCCAGTCAGCGCGGGTTTGGGTTGGTTGTTGGTGCAACCTATTTTGACGGAATTGGCTAAAGCAGCTTTAGACGACTACGTTAAAGATTTTTTTAAAGACTGCATTAAAGATGTTGAAGGAATTGCTAAAAAGCCCTTCGCTCAAAATGCAGTTCGCGATGCCCTGAAATCCTTTATTATATTGTTCGAGCAGGAATTAGAGCGATCGCAGTTAGATAAAAAACAGATTCAGCAATATCTGCAACCTTTAAAACAATTTATCAAACAACCTCCTGTGCGGCAAGTTTTGGGAAGTCCGTTTCAAGCAAATTGTCGGGTTTTAGATACTGCTATCTTATATCAGTCTTGGCAAACTTTGACCTTACAACGTTGGGTGGGACGGAAGTTGCCCACGTTGACTCGAATCCTACCTTCTAATTTTTTTAATGAGCGACCAGTTGCTTCGCTTCCCGATGCGTTTAGTTGGGAACGAGTGGCAGAGAACTATCTGGCAAGTGTTAAATCAATTATACAGCAAAATGCGAAACTACGAGAAATTCTGAATGCTCAAAATTTAGACGGTATCTTGGGACGTTTGACAGATAGTAGCCCTATTCCGGCTGATTTTAACTTAGAAAGTTATCAAGAAGGACTGCGAGAACAATATGAATATTTGGATTTAGCTAATTTAGATACTAGGTCTGGAGAATACGAACGACAACTGACTGTTAAAGAAATATTTATTCCCCAAAATGCGCGCTCCTGTCAGGAATATTTGCCGAAAGATTATGAATTACCCAAGGAGATTCAAAAGCGATTGCGGGAACGGGGAGACATAGCAGCCGAAGTCCGTCCCGAAGATTTGGAACGCTACCAGCAAGCTTACACTCAACAGCAAGCTGACTCGGTTTTGAAAGTAATTGATGATGTCAATTACCCTTATATAGTCATTCTCGGCGATCCGGGTTCTGGGAAATCTACGCTCTTAAAATACCTGGCGCTTCAGTGGGCCAAACTGTCTCCAAATCAGTTGTCATCTAAACGGATTCACTTACTGATTGAATTGCGAAAGTACAACAGCAGCACAGATGAAGAAAACTGCCGTGATTTCCTAGAATTTATGGAGCGCGGTTCTAGGTGGATCGGGCATTTAAACAAATCTATTTTGCACGAATTGCTGAACGCTGGCCGCGCTGTTGTCATGTTTGACGGGCTAGATGAAGTCTTTGAGGTGGAAAAACGCAATCGTATTGTTGACCAAATTCATGACTTCACTCAAGACTATCCAACGGTGAAAGTGATTGTCACTTCTCGCGTGATTGGCTACAAGCAGCCACGGCTAAAAAATGCTGAATTTCATCACTTCATGCTGCAAGATTTTGAACCGGAACAAATTCAAGATTTTATCCAGAAGTGGCACGAATTGACGTTTACAGACCGCTTGAAAAAAGCTGCAAGTTTAGAACGACTGGATAAAGCGATTGGGGAATCGAGGGCGATTCAAGAGTTAGCTGGAAATCCGCTGTTGCTGACGATGATGGCAATTCTGAATCGCAATCAAGAGTTACCGCGTTTTCGAGCTAAACTCTATGAAGAAGCTTCAAAAGTGCTGCTGCATAAATGGGATTTTGAGGTGAAAGAAAAACTAAATAATGACAGAGTTGACCCTTATGTAATTGATGAAGAAATCAAACAAAGTATCTGCGGGCGAATCGCCTACACAATGCAGTCTAGTAGCAAAAAATTAGGAAATATTATTAGTCGCCAGGATTTGCGGCAAACTATTACTGATTCATTGAGCGGCTTGATGGTAACTGGGGCAACTGCTTGTGCTAAGTTGATGGTAGACCAATTGCGCGATCGCAATTTTATCTTGTGCTTCTTGGGTGGATACAATGAAGATTATTTTGCTTTTGTCCACCGCACGTTTTTGGAATATTTTTGTGCTTGGGAGTTTGTCCGTCAATTTGAAAAACAAAAAACGCTTGAGTTAGAGGGTTTGATTGAAGTTTTTCGAGAGCATTGGCGAGATGAGTCTTGGCATGAAGTGTTGCGTTTAATGGCGGGAATGCTGGATGCTAATTTTACAGGTAAAATCCTAGAATCCTTGATTGGTGAAAATGGGGAAGCAGAAAAGTTTAGCAATCTATTTTTGGCGGCGCAGTGTGTTTCTGAAGTCAAGAATAGAAATAGTATTGATGAAATTGGTTGTAAGTTGCGCGATCGAGTTAAAGAGTTAACTAAATATGGAAATATCACTCCTTCTACACCTCAAGAATATCACAGCTTAGTTGATCAAATTCGCCGACAAGCAGTAGCAGCAGTTGCAACCACTTGGAAAGATGGCCCAGAAACCTTACCTTGGCTCAAACAACTGACTCAATCAGACGATAATTGGGCTGTGCGAGGTACAGCAGTCAAAGAAATAGCACGGGGGTGGAAAGATCACCCGGAAACCTTACCTTGGCTCAAACAACGCGCTCAATCAGACGATGATTCGGCTGTGCGATTTTCAGCCCTTCAAGAAATAGCACGGGGGTGGAAAGATCACCCGGAAACCTTACCTAACCTCAAACAACGGACTCAATCAGACGATAATTGGGGTGTGCGACTTTCAGCCCTTCAAGAATTAGCACGGGGGTGGAAAGATGACCCGGAAACCTTACCTTGGCTCAAACAACGCGCTCAATCAGACGATTATTGGCTTGTGCGATATGGAGCAGTCGAAGAAATAGCACGGGGGTGGAAAGATGACCCGGAAACCTTACCTTGGCTCAAACAACGCGCTCAATCAGACGATTATGGGTATGTGCGATTTTCAGCCCTTCAAGAAATAGCAATGTGGTGGAAAGATGACCCTGGAATATTTGAATTTTTGTGCGATGTTGCTATCAATGACCCCTTCGATCGCGAGGATGAGTGGCAAGGTAACCCGCGACAAGCAGCTCTTGCAGCTACGATCGAGCTATATCCCGATCGCCCTCAAACTTTAGAACTTGTGCGCGATCGCGCTCAGAACGATCGCGACCAAGAACTCCGCGAATGGGCCCAGAAAATATTGGCAATATTAGAACGCCAATGAGCGATATATTCGATCGCCGATCGCCATTTTTTATAATTTCAGGAGTCGTTGGGTGGGGGCGGGTTTATGAGATTATTGGTTTTACACATAGATGGTTGGTAAAACCCGCCCCTACAAATTTGTCAATTACCAATGATAAGTTGCGGGTTGTACAATATCTATGTAGGGGCGGGTTTCACCAACAATAATTGCCTCAAACCCATAATCTGGTAAACCCGCCCCGACCCGATGAACTTCTCGGAGACAACCACAATGCAAGTCACAACCGAAGAAATTATTTATCCATGCAGCGACGGTCAACCGATGGCAGATAGCACAATTCAATACAAACTAATTGTCACAATCAAAGAAGGTTGCGAGTCGCTGTTGAAAGATGACCCAAACGTGTTTATAGCCGCCGATTTACTGTGGTATCCGGTGGAGGGTAGAACAGATATTTCTCAAGCGCCCGATGTAATGGTGGTATTTGGGAGGCCAAAGGGCGATCGGCGTTCTTACCTACAATTTCGTGAAGATAATATTCCTCCCCAAGTCGTGTTTGAGATTCGCTCTTTCAGCGACAGCCAACTAAAAATGAACAAGAAATTTTCATTTTACAATCGCTATGGAGTCGAGGAGTATTACCTTTATGACCCAGCACAAAATGAGTTGACAGGTTGGCAAAAAATTGAAGGAATTTTAGAAGTAATTGAACCGATGGAGGGCTGGATAAGTCCAAGATTGGGAGTGCGGTTTGAGTTAGAATCGGAAGGGTTAGAACTTTATCGACCTGATGGACAAAAGTTTCTTTCCTATTCCGAATTAGATGAACAGCGAGAATTAGAGCGACGGCGTGCCGAACAACAATTTCAGCGCGCCGAACAACAATTTCAGCGGGCAGAACAACAATTTCAGCGGGCAGAAGAAGCCTCGCAGCGGGCCGAACAAGAAGCTCAAAAAGCCGAACGTTTAGCCGCCAAACTGCGCGAATTGAACATCGATCCAGATACCATCTAAGCTCGAACTAGGAGAATAAACCCGGTTTGTCAAAGAAATCGGGTTTCTGGGGATTGCAGTTATTTACTTTTTTCAGGGCGAATCGGGATATTTGGTCGATCGCCCCCCAGCTAAAATTACATATACTACAATATATAATACAGATATTTGAGCCAAAATCCTTGGAGCTCAGAAAAATCAGAATCGAAGCCCCTTGAATGTGTAAAAATACTGAAGCAAACATTACTAAAGCTTACACGGAGCAATTGTTGTGGATTCCAGATATAACCCCCAATCCATAGAACAAAAATGGCAGCAGACATGGGCTGAGCAAAACTTAGACCAGATGCCAGAAGATACCCAAAAGCCTAAATTTTATGCCTTATCCATGTTCCCCTACCCCTCGGGAAACCTGCACATGGGGCACGTCCGCAACTACACAATCATCGATGTAATTGCCAGACTCAAGCGAATGCAAGGCTATCGCGTACTCAATCCGATGGGGTGGGACGCTTTTGGTTTGCCCGCAGAAAATGCCGCCATTGAGCGCGGAATTGCCCCGGCAAAATGGACCTATGAAAATATTGCCCAAATGAAAGGCTTATTTCGCAGTCTCGGCATCTCCTTTGATTGGACAAAAGAAGTTACAACTTGTTCTCCCGATTATTATCGGTGGACTCAATGGATTTTCTTGCAATTTTTAGAAGCAGGATTAGCTTATCAAAAAGAAGCGGCAGTTAATTGGGACCCCATCGACCAAACAGTCTTAGCAAACGAACAAGTAGATAACGAAGGACGTTCCTGGCGTTCCGGTGCCAAAGTCGAGCGCAAATTATTGCGGCAGTGGTTCCTCAAAATTACCGATTACGCCGAACAGTTATTAAACGACTTAGACAAATTGCCAGATTGGCCCGAAAGAGTCAAATTAATGCAAGCCAACTGGATCGGCAAATCAGTCGGCGCTTACTTAGAATTTCCGATTGTCGGAATGGATGAAAAAATCGCCGTTTTTACCACACGTCCCGATACAGTTTACGGCGTCAGTTACCTTGTTTTAGCGCCGGAACATCCACTAACTCAGCGCGTGACAACCGCAGACAGAAAAGTCGCCGTAGAAACCTTCATCAAAGAAGTCGCCGCCCAAAGCGAGATCGATCGCACAGCCGAAGACAAACCAAAGCGCGGCATCCCCACAGGCGGCAAAGCAATCAATCCTTTCAGCGGCGAAGAAATTCCCATTTGGATTGCCGATTATGTGCTGTACGAATACGGCACCGGCGCAGTCATGGGAGTACCCGCCCACGACACGCGAGATTTCAAATTTGCCAATCAATATCAACTGCCAATTAAAGTAGTAATTGTAGATGATGATGAGATGCCGCTGACGGAAGCTTACACCGAACCCGGAATTATGATTAATTCCCAAAGCTTCAACGGCATGGATTCAATTAAAGGCAAAGCAGCAATTATTAGAGCGGCCGAAGATGCAGGTTGTGGCAAAGCGCGAGTGCAATATCGCTTGAGAGATTGGCTAATTTCTAGACAGCGTTATTGGGGCGCTCCGATTCCTGTAATTCACTGTCCCACCTGCGGAACAGTCCCCGTACCCGCATCGGATTTGCCCGTATTGTTGCCGGAAAATGTAGAATTTACGGGCAAAGGTTCGCCCTTGGCAAAGATGGAAGAATGGGTAAACGTTCCTTGTCCGAGTTGCGGCACTCCGGCGAAGCGGGAAACAGACACGATGGATACTTTTATCGATTCTTCGTGGTATTTCTTGCGCTATCCCGATGCTCAAAATCAAGAGCAAGTCTTCGATACGGCGAAGACAAATGATTGGATGCCCGTAGACCAATATGTCGGCGGCATCGAACACGCAATCTTGCACTTGCTGTATTCGCGGTTCTTTACCAAGGTTTTGCGCGATCGGGGTTTGATCGATTGTGACGAACCATTTAAACGCCTGTTAACTCAAGGCATGGTGCAAGCAATGGCCTATAAAAATCCTGTTACTGGCAAATACTTTCCCCCAGCAGATATAGACCCCGAAAATCCCAAAGATCCTCAAACTGGCGAAGCTTTGCAAGTCTTCTACGAGAAGATGTCCAAATCAAAATACAATGGTGTTGACCCCTTGGAAGTTATGGGCAAATATGGGGTAGATACGGCGCGGATGTTTATTTTATTCAAAGCGCCGCCAGAGAAGGATTTGGAGTGGGAGGACGCTGATGTGGAAGGGCAATTTCGCTTTTTAAATCGCGTTTGGCGCCTGGTGACAGAGTTTGCTGCACGAGTCCCTGCCTCCCCCGGTCAAGGGGGAGAGAAAGAGGTATTAAGTAAACCTGAGAAGGATTTGCGGCGGGCGATTCACACTGCAATTAAGGCAGTGAGCGAAGATTTGGAGGGCGATTATCAGTTCAATACTGCTGTTTCGGAAATGATGAAACTCAGCAATGCTTTGAATGATGCTAAATGTAAAGATTCGCCAATTTATGCAGAAGGAATTAACACTTTGATTCGCTTGTTAGCGCCTTTTGCGCCGCATATTGCTGATGAATTGTGGCACAATACTGGTAACAGTGAATCGGTACACAAGCAAACTTGGCCGAGTGTGGATGCTTCTGCCTTAATTACCGATGAAATTACACTGGTAATTCAAGTAATGGGCAAAACTCGCGGCACAATTCAAGTGCCTTCTGGTGCTGATAAAGCTGCTTTGGAAAAGTTTGCTCGCGAGTCGGAATTAGCCAAGCGTCACCTGGAAGGTAAGGAGATTAAAAAGGTAATTGTGGTGCCTGGAAAGTTGGTTAATTTCGTGGTAGCTGGATAAAGATGAGAAACCCGGTTTCTTTAATAAACCGGGTTTCTGAGACTTGCAGTTAACAAGTAGCCATGCCAAAAATGAGCAAGCTAAACAAGACAAAAAAACCTTTTTTGAGAGGGCTATTGTGTTTAGGAAAGATTTGGGCGATCGCCTACATTGCTTCCTGTATACTCTTGTTTTTTCTGCAAACTCGTTTGATCTTTCAGCCAACACCTACAATCGCCAAAACACCGGATGCTTTTAACATCCCTTACCAAGAAGTTTGGTTGCCAGTTAAGGGTCGATCGCGCAAAATTGAAAAACTTCACGGTTGGTGGCTGCCCGCCGCAAATCGAAAATCATTAGGAACTTTATTGTACCTGCACGGCAGGGGTTTGAACATCGGTGCGAATATCACTCAATCTTACCGCTTTCGGCAATTGGGTTTTTCTGTATTGCTGATTGATTACCGGGGTTACGGCCGCAGTCAAGGCAGTTTCCCGAAGGAATCACAAGTATATGAAGATGCTGAAGTTGCTTATAATTATTTAGTTAAGCAGCGGCAATTGTTGCCTAACCAAATTTTATTTTATGGTCATTCAATGGGAGGTGCTGTTGCTATTGAGTTAGCAATAAGGCATCCAGAAGCTGCTGGTTTGATTGTCCACAATTCGTTTACTTCTATGGTGGATATGGTGGAAAATAATGCTTATATGCGATTTTTTCCGGTGCGGTTGTTGCTGACGCAAAGGTTTGATTCTCTTGCTAAGGTCAAATCACTGCGAATGCCGATTTTGTTTGTTCACGGGATTGCCGATTCTTTTGTTCCTGCTACTATGAGCAAAAAGTTATATGCTAGTTCTCCTGAATCTAAAAAACTTTTGCTAGTTCCTAATGCTAGGCACAATAATGGAGATGCTTTTTTTAATAATCCCGAATATCGCCAAACTATTGTGGATTTTGCCGCAAAAGTAATCGAGCGAAAAAAGCTATGACTTACGCACTTCGCCTTCATAACCGGGTTTTTTAGGGAATCTGCTGATTCTAACAAAGTATTTTCGTAAAAAACCCGGTTTCTGAGCACCGATGCCTAAGTCCTATTTAATTGTTAGTTTCAAAAAGCAATTGCACGATCGCCCCGCATTCCAATTTTAATACTGATTGAGCGCTGCCGCCATTAACGGCAATTTCTACCCAACCGTCAGAACCAGTTATGGCAATTAAATCGCCCGGTTCGGTGTCGCTGTAGGTTTTACCGCTGGGGATGCGAATTGCACCAGAACTATTGCTAATTGTCAATGACCAATTGTTACCTATAATGCAATTATTGGGGATATTAGTAATTAGGTTGCCGAAGCGATCGACATATTGAATGCAGCCTGCTGCACCTGTGGCTGTAACGGCACAATTTGGTATCTCTAACTCTACTAAACTTGCAGGGTCGATCGCCTGTCCCAAGTCTTCCAGCGCCACCCCGTTGGCCAAGTGAGCGCCTGCTGCTGCGAAAATATCGCGACCGTGAAAAGTGCTGCTGGGTTGAGGTGTGCGCCAGTATTGAGAATTCGTGAGTTCGACAGAGGATCTCGCACTTTCCCGACTCAACACCCCGCTAAACAACCCGTTATCGGGCCCGACCAGAAAGCAATTAGCACATTTAATCGCAACCGGGCGCCTCTTGCTTCCCACCCCCGGATCGACGACAGCAACGTGTACGGTTTCCGGCGGAAAATAAGCAAAAGCAGTCATCAAACAAAACCTCGCCGCCGCAATATTTTGAGAGGGTATTTGGTGCGTGATGTCAATTACTTTTAACTGCGGGTTAATTTGGGCGATCGCACCTTTCATCACTCCTGCATAAACATCGCTTAATCCAAAATCCGTCAGTAGAGTTATAATTCTATTTTTAGACATATATCCAAAGGTAAGAATATGGTAGCGCAGTGGGAAAATTTTCTGCAAAACTTGGGAGAATGGCACGGTTCCTTCACTCAGCTATCAACGCGAGGAGAGGTACTTCAAGATACTCCTAGCATTATTTCTCTCGAAGGTTTCAATGACAACAAAACTCTGCGATTGAAACTCCGTCGGTTTTCCCCAAATCCTAGCGGTGTCGGCGAACCGGAAGTCAGCGAACTTGTTCGAGAATATCAAGCTTTGGGACGAGATATCCTATTTTTTGAGAATGGAGCTTTTTCTCAGGGTACTATTCAACTAGCGCCTTATTCTGAGTGCGGTGGCGAGTTTGGTTTTATCTACAATTATCGCCGGTTGCGCTTCCTTCTGATCTACAATACCGACGGCAATTTATCAACACTTACCTTAATTCGGGAAAAGCAGCTTGATAAAAATGTCCCCGAACGTCCGCCTTTAACTGTTGACGATTTGCTGGGAGAGTGGCAGGGCGAGGCCGTGACAATGTATCCCGATTGGCGTTCTCCTGACTTTTATTCTACCAAAATGCAATTGCATTTAGAAAGTAGCGATCGCCTAGTGTATAAAATTACTTTTGGCAGTAATGCTACTGTTATCAGTTCTAGCGGCAGGATTGACGGTTCAGTTTTACACTTTAACGAAGGTGCTTCGCCCGTGCAAGTTTTGCTCCTTCCTGACGGCGGTTCTTGCACTTTACCTGTCAAGATTGAATTGAGAAAACCTATATTTTTCGAGGTCGGTTGGTTGGTAGAACCTGACTTGCGGTTTCGGATGATTCGCAGTTACAATGAGCGGGGTGAATGGGTAAGTTTGACTTTAGTTACTGAACGAAAAATTAGTCATTAATCCAGATCAGTTGTTGATGATTAATGTTGAGTCTTTTGGGCGGGCTAGGAGCAACGGCCCACAATAAACTTGATGTATTGTGGAACGGGCATCTTGCCCGTTCTAAAAATAGTACAAGATATCAGCACTACAAACATTTTTCAGATTTAGGAACCGGACTTTGTTTCCTGGGTTTGCGATTGAATCACCGCACTCCAATCATCATTGTTAACAGCCGCTTCCAAATCCTTACCACGTTCGCCCTCACTTTTGGCTGCTGTTTCTAACTCTTTGGTAAGAGTAGAATCTGCCATTGCTTTGCGCAATTTCAGCTTCTTTTCCTCATAAGCTTTTTGTTCTTCGGCAGACATTGCCGATCGCGCTGCTTGGCCTACCGTAGCCGCCCACATTTCGCTTTCAGCACCGTTTCCAGGCGGAATACTGCCAATGGATGCTATCCAAGCATCCCGCACACTTTCCATTTCTTCCCGCTTGGGGAATTTGAAAGTTTGCACGCGCAGGAAAGCACAATTTTCGGCGCCATTTTGGGCGATGTGACCGTTGATTGAAAGCAGGATATTTCGCGAATAACCTATATACTGAGTTTGGCGGGAAATATCCATTACAGCGTAAACGCCCGCGACTTTCGCGTTAGTTGCTAGAGCGCGCCACGTATCGATCGACATTACTTGCGTGCCGTCATTTTCTAATTCAGAAATAGCGGCTGCTGCGCTGTGTTCTGAGTCGGAACTGTATAAAAAGTTGTGCAGTCCTTCATGGGCGACAGGTACGTTTTGATGTTCAATTGCTACGTCTCGATCGGCATTCACTTGATTAGCTTCCATAAAACCCAATTCCTCAAAAAATGTCAACTTTACTCATTAAATCCCGCTTTCAGGGGCGGGAAAGATGCCCGCCCCACAATAAAGTTCTCTTTGTGGAACAGGCATCTTGCCTGTTCTATTGTTTTTTTGGCCCTTATCTACTTAACTTACTGCAATTTGTTGCAATTCCTCGTCAGTCAATTTAACTTCAAGCGCCCGCAAAGAGTCCTCAATACTCGATACTTTGGTGGCACCGGGAATCGGAACGACGCAGGGCGACTGTGCCATCAACCAAGCTAATACTATACAGTAAACTGAAACGTTTTTTTCTGCTGCTAATTTTGAGATCGCGGACTTATCTTGCAAGCTGGCAGCGCGGCGGCTTCCTCCCAGAGGGCTCCAGGGAAAAAATGTCAGTTTTTCGGTTTCGCAATATTCCAGAACGCCGTCTGATTCCGGTTGTCTGTGCCACGGATTGTACTGATTCTGCACGGAGACAACTTCGACTGTATCGCGGGCGCGTTTGATTTGCTCTACAGAAAAGTTGGAAACTCCAATAAATCGAATCATTCCTGCTTCTACTGCTTCTTTTGCAGGTGCTAGGGCTTCCTCGATTGTATAACCGGGATCGGGCGAGTGATATTGCCAAAGGTCGATCGGTTCCTTGCCGCCCAATGCTTCAAAACTTTCCCGAATTGTCTTGCGTAAATGGTGGGGGTTGCCATTGCGCGTCCATGCACCTTGAGGCCGCATTAAGCCGCCTTTAGTGGCGACAGTAACGGCCCTAATATCTCCGCTGTACTCTTGCAAAGCTTTGGCAATCAGGTGCTCGTTGTGGTGTTTGTCGGATTCATCTTGGCAGTAGGAATCTGCGGTGTCAAGTAGGGTGACACCCAAATCGAGGGCGCGGTGAATTACCGCAATTGATTGCGATTCGGGCGGTCTGCTGCTTAAGGACATTGGCATACATCCAAGACCGATCGCGCTGATAGTAAAATTACTGTTCCCCAGTTTTTTTCTTTTCATTGGTTTGCCTTCGTTTGCGTGGTTTATTTCCAGTTTACCTTTCAAGGATATGTGGAATCTTGACATTTTTTAACTATCTAAATAAATAGAAAAAAAATATTTTGTAGATAAGCTGTTTGGCTTTTAAGATGTATATTTCAATTCCCTATTCCCCACTTGTCAAATCCTCTCTCCCTCAAACATAATAGACAATCTAGATGCGGCGCAGCTTACCTACCTACTTAACTAGCTGGAAGCGCTGGTGTAAAAGCGGAGTGCAAATTGCCAGAAGTAGCGGGAGAAAAATAAAAGCCCGATCGCCAATATTCCCGCCCCTGCGATCCAAACGATTTCACCTCTCCCCAGCATGGCTTCTGCAGGCACAGTCGTCAAGAAGGCAACGGGAACTACGAAAGTGAAGAAAAATCGATAAGCTGCGGGATAAGCTGCCATGGGAAATCTACCCGCTTCTAACAATCCTTGGAGGACTTCGGTAACGTTGGAAATTTTGACAAACCAAATGCTGGTTGCACCTAACATAAACCATATACTGTAAAGAGTAATAGTTCCGAATAACAGCGGTATTGCTGTTAAAAAATAGTTGCCGATTTCTACTCCCAACTTGTTAGCAGCATATAGCAGCAATACGGCACCGAAGATTACATCTGGAAGTCCCCAAGGGGAAACTGTGTTTGCAGACAGCCAGAATTGGGAACTGATGGGTTTGAGGAGTACGAAATCGAGAGTACCTTGCTGCACTCGATCGACAATACGGCTGAGGTTGGGCTCGAGAAAGGTTGACGAAAACCCCTGCAAAAGCGTAAAAATGCCGAGTACAACTAAAGCCTCTTCCCATGAATAGCCCGAAAACCTGTAGCCGGTACGGTAGAACAAAAACAGCCCAAACAAGCTGCCAGCAAGATTTCCGAGGCTGCTGACGGCCGCGAGGACAAAGTTGATGCGGTATTCTAGTTCTGCTGCGATCGCTGCACCCCAGAACAATTTCAGTACGTGGAAATATCGTCCCATGTTTGTCGCCATTTTTTGCCGTGTAAATACTTAAATTCCCCTATTGTAAAGCTTGTGTAAAGTTAACTGCTGTACGGGCTGCTCATTTCACTATAACTTTAAATTATTTATACCGCTTACTTAAGTAGCTTTACTGAGACCCAGTATTAAGTTATTTAACAAAAATTAAACAAAAATTACAATTATTAATTTAAGTCAATTTTAAAGCAATATATTTGGGCCATTATTAAACATGATTCATCTATTAACACAAAGCATCGCTTGATTAATTACAAATACTCATATTTTACAATTATTAACACTATAAAAATTTGACAAACATCTAGCCCTACCCAAACGGAATGCTGATCGTGGTGCATACGTACTCAAAAGGGATACGTAATTAGCAATACCTCATCATACGTACAATACAGAGTTTGAGAAATTCACTTAACTAACAACGCATAAGGAAAAAAAGACATGGATGCTTTAACATTATCGAGACTGGGCGTCAAGCACACCCAGAGTGCAGTAGCCGAATCGCTGCGGATCAATACAGGATACGACATGACAAGCCCAGCCACTTTTTACGGGATTGTCAACGAGCACTGCAATGTTAAATGCCGCCAGTGCGAGTATTGGCGACTCAAAGAATATAAAGACGAAATTTTGACGTATCGAAGAATGGCAAAATGCCCTCTTGAGCGTCAAAGAATTTGTGGGCGAATTTTCCATCAACTTTAGCGGCGGCGAACCTTATATTAAAAAAGGTTTTCTAGACTTGCTGGCCTTTGCGAATAAAAATGGCATTCACGCCGGCGTCACCACCAACGGCTATTGCATGACTAAGGAAAACGCAGCCAAAACTGTCGCTGCTCGTCCTTTTAATGTGAATATGTCCGTTGACGGGCCGAATGCAGAACTGCACGATTATTTGCGCGGTCAACCGGGATTGTTCGATCGGTTTTCTAAAGGAATCGGTTATCTGCGCGAAGAACAAGAAAAACAGAACGTCGTGTTTCCGATCAACGTCAAACCGACAATTAACCGGCTCAACTTCCGCCACCTCCCGGAAATAGTCACCTGGGCTCAGGGAATTGGGGCGACGACGGTGAACTTCCAACCGGTCAACCGCTGGACGCCAGAAACATTCGAGGAATTGTGGATTGAAAAAGAAGACATGGAGGAATTCTCACAAGTAATCGAGCGCCTAATTGAAATGAAGCAGAACGGCGCTCCGATTATGAACAGCGATGAAGTGTTGCGATTGATGATTCCTCATTTTGCGGAAGAAAAAGCTCCAGATTCAACTCGTCCTTGTCGCGTTGGACTGCGCAATTACTGGATTGATACGCGCGGCGATGTGAAATTGTGCGATTAGTTTCCGGTGATTGGTAATGTCAAAAACGCCAGCGCTCGCGAGATTTGGTACGGCGAAAAAGCTCAGGAAGTCCGCCGCGATACTTTGAATTGTGGCAAGCTTTGTCTGATTACTTGTGTCTCGCAAAAGACGATTTTGGACAAGGTGAAAATGGGGATGAAGTTATTAAAGAATTGAGGTGTGAGGAGTGTTAATATTGCTTTTGTTCAGGGTGGCCGGGTTTTATCAGAAACCCGGTTTTTTTGTTTGATGAATTGTATTCCCGTTCGGTTTGGCTAAAGGACACGGCAATGCCGTTTCCCTACGAATACAATGTTTTGTATCAGTCGTAGGGTGCGTGACGGTGAAAAATCATTGCACCGCAGCCCTTTACTATTGACTGTCACGCACCGCTTTACCTGGGCAATATTTTTATTTTTCTTACCTGTGGCAGGATTATGGGGGATATTTTTCTCGCCAGCGGCAGGATACCCAGTATCAGCAGGCTGAATATTAAACCGAAAAGCAAACTCCAGATCGTCGTCGCCGTGAAGGAATGAAGCGGGAGAGAAAAATCGGGTTGCTATTTAATGGGTGTATCTTTGATTAGGGGATAGCTGGCCCAAAAGATTGATCCGCCGCCGATCGCAGTTCGGACAAAAAAGATGATATTCTCAAGTTGGCGAGATCGCTTTTTCTCTTTGTTTTCGTTCTTCCTGTCGATTTCGATTTGTTCTCGATCGCAATCTTTCTGCTCTTGTTCCTTTTGCTTGTATAATTCTATTTGTTCGCGCTCGCGCTGACGTTCCCTCTGTTCTTCCGGTTCAATTCCACCTGTTCGATTTCCACCATCCCGCGAATTGTGGATATTGTCTCCTAGAACAAATCTTGATTAGCGATCGGGTAGTTTAAGTATTTTTCAATTTGACTTTGATATTTGCGATCGCACCAACTCCGGAACTTCGGAAAAAACACCAGATTGTCGTTTTAAATAATGGACAACCTTTAATTTTAGCATAACTTTCGAGATAATTTTCCGCATTAATATCAACTGTATTGCTGTCTTCTCGCAAAGGCCGCAATTCCTTAGAATAATCAAATACTTGGCTTCAGATTTCAGCTAACAATTTTTTTAACTTCGCGAGTTTAATCTCTCGATTTTGTTCCGCTTCTATTTGAGTGAATTCGGGCAGCTTTCTTTCTAATTGGCTGGCTATTTGCTGCCCTCGGCGATCGACCTTTCCATGCCAAAAAGAGCGATGGACTTTTCCCTCTCAAAATGCGATCGTGTGCGCGTTGAGAAAAAGAGATAAAGTGCGATCGACCTTTCGATGCCAAAATGCGATCGACCTTTCGATGCCAAAATGCGATCGACCTTTCTATGACAAAAAGAGCGATCGACCTTTCCATACCAAAAAGAGCGATACGGCTGACGCCACGCTTCGCGAACGAGCTTTACATTACAAAAAAGCGATCGCCCTTTCCATTTAAAAGAGAATTCGACCTTTTGGCGTTAAATCAGTGGGTTAGTCGATCGCCCATTTTACTCAATCGCCACCGATCGCCCTTTTCATCCCTGACAAAAATACCGATCGCTGCTAATCTCAAAGATGCTATCATAGATTAACAGTTACTATGTCTTTATAGGTAAATAACATGAACGCTAAAGAACTGCTCCTTAAAGAAGTAGAAAACCTTCCCGAATTTATATTAGAAGAAGTCTGGGAATTTTTGCAAATTCTGAAAATAAAATATGATAAAAACCAGTTAGAAGCAAGCCTGCTAAGTGAATCTGCTTTGCAAAAAGATTGGTTGAAGTCAGAGGAGGATGAAGCATGGCAGAATTTGTAAAAGGTGATGTGGTAGTTGTTCCGTTCCCATTTTCAGATTTAACACAAGCCAAGCGCCGACCCGCTCTAGTCATAGCAAATTTGGCAGGAGACGATCTAATTCTTTGTCAGATTACTAGCCAGAGAATCGCCGATCGCTATGCTATTACCCTTGAAAATAGTGATTTTAGCGAGGGCGGACTTAACCAAACGAGCAACATAAGACCTCTTGCAAAAGTCCTTTTCATAAATTTATTGGACGGGCAAGATGCCCGTCCCACAAGAAAAATAACTCTTGTGGAATGGGCATCTTGCCCGTCCTAGTTATTTTTGCAAGAGGTCTATTAGACCTAATCGCTTGTTTACCGCTGACCGAAAAATTATACTTTATAAAGCCGGTAAGCTTAAACCTGAGAAGTTGAACGAGGCGATCGCTAAGATTGTTGAAATTATTCAGCAGTAATTCTCTGTTTTCAAGCGTTCCTCTGCTCAAAATGCTGTTAGACTACATTGTGTTGTGCGCTCGCCTGCGCGTTGAGAAAAAGGAGTAAAGGGATCTCGACCTTTCCATATCAAAAAGAGCGATCGACCTAGTTGTCGAGTAGACATGGTTTGGGATAAACTAATCCTGAAACTATTCCCTAGATATCCCCCCCTCACCTAGAATTTCAACTAACATCCAGTCCCCCCCTTCTTAAGGGGGGCTAGGGGGGATCATTCCAAGACTAAGCAACTCAACCTAGAATTTCAACTAACATCTTGTCCCCCCCTTCTTAAGGGGGGCTAGGGGGAATCATGCCTTTATTAAAAGACTCCAACTTCCACCTACCATACAACCCAAAACTCATCCCCATCGCCAAACAACTGCGGAAAAATCCAACTCCTGCGGAAAAAAAACTGTGGCAGGATTTTCTGAGAAATTTCCCTTTTCGAGTTTTGAGACAGCGCCCCATCGACAATTTTGTCGTAAATTTTTATGGTGCGGCTTTACTGTTAGTAATTGAGATTGATGGGGAGAGTCATTTTACGGAAGAAGGGAAACTATATGATGCAGAAAGAACCGGGATTTTACAGGGGTATGGATTGAAGGTTGTCAGGTTTACTAATGTTGAGGTGTTGCAGAGTTTTGAGGGGGTTTGTGGGGAGTTGTGGGGTTTGATTGAGGGTGATTTTTGAGGGTAGATCCCCCCTAGCCCCCCTTAAGAAGGGGGGGACATGAGGGAGGAGAGTTGAATGGGTGGCTGGATGCGATCGAGGCGATCGGATACAATATTAGGCAACATAATTCAATTGTACTATGGAAAAGTTGACTCAATATCGATCGATCGCGCGATTCGTAAAAAGAGCGATCGACCTTTCCATGACAAAAGAGCGAGATCCCTTTCCATACCCACCCTTTCCATA
Source organism: Microcoleus sp. C2D2 (assembly GCF_036702495.1). Lineage (NCBI taxonomy): Bacteria > Bacillati > Cyanobacteriota > Cyanophyceae > Oscillatoriales > Microcoleaceae > Microcoleus > Microcoleus sp. C2D2. The sequence continues at coordinate 60,887 of NZ_JAUBTO010000019.1, forward strand.
CCCAAAAGAGCGAGCGATCGACCTTTCCATCCCAAAAGAGCGATCGACCTTCTCCCTAATTCACAAGATAATCACTCAGAGTTTTTAGTAAGCGTTGATGTCGCTCTGAGGAAATACCTCCAATAGAACCGATAATTTGATTGCGAGGCACTACAGCAAGGAAACCTAACCGAATTAACGATTGAGACCGTAAACCACTGGCAGCAAAGTCTGGGTCTGAAGGGGAAATAAAATCCTCAAAATCTGGAACCTGTTGATGTAGTTGGGTGCTAACACCACAAACTAAAAAATCTCCATAAGGAGGTAGTTCCCTCAGAAGGAGGACTGGACGATTCTTAATTGTCCCGTCAGCTTGAGGAATAGGGGTGAGAACAACATCAGCTTCCTGCATAGTCAGGATTTGGTGTTTTAATTGCATCAAGCGGGTAATCGTCGTTCTGATTGTAGGCATTGTTTAGTTGATGCCTTGACAACCACAACCAGGCTTCGCGTTCTGCTAATTGTTCCGGGAGGACTGTGACAATAAGTTTTATGTTTGGTTCAAGCTTATATGGTTCATCTAGCTGAATAGATTGCCCATCAAAATGTGCTGACAAAGAAATAAGCTTCATGGCTTGGATATCTTGAAGGGGAGTGCTTTTACTAAGTTTATCATATTTTGACGCTCTAGGGACACAGGCTTTGACCCGTTTCTCTACGATTAATTTGCTCCATTCCTTAGAAAAACGATCGCCCCTCCTCGAACCAAAAAGCGAAATTCCTCGATCGAGAAAAGCGCTCGACCTTTCCATTCCCAAAAGAGCGATCGACCTTTCCATGCCAAAAAGAGCGATCGACCTTTCCATATAGCCAAAAATAGCCAAAAAGCGATCGCACATTTTGACTTATTCCAAAAGGGCGATCGGAGGTTTGGCATATGGTATATAGGTCTGGCGATCGCGCTTCCCTGCAAAAACACTCGTAACCAAAAGGGATCTCGCACTTTTTGAGTAATTCCAAAAAGGCGATCGGAAAAGCTGGCAAGCATAATTCTGAAACTATTCCCTAGATTAAGGAGATGGTGGAGGAAGCGAATCAATATTAGCGAGCGCAAAATTGAGAAAGTATTCTGTCCGCGATATCAGTTGTTCGGCATCGGTTTATGTTATATTTGGATCGACATTATAATCAGCTCTGATACGAGTTCTTTCAGCATCAATTAGGTAGCGGTGCAGTTCTACAGGAACTCGATTAGTGCGAGCGAATCGTTCTCCAAAAGCTGCGATAACGGCTGAGTGTCGCGAATAGGATAGTCCTTCAGCTTCTAAAAATGCTGTGGCGATATAAAACATCGAATAGTAAGCACGGGAAGTCGCAAATTCAGGAAAACCTGTGTTGTTCAATTCTCTCGCTGCTTGCAAACTTCTATTCGCTTTATCCAGTAGTCTTTGTTGTTCTGGAATCCTATCGCCAACCCTTCTTGACGAATGTTGCGAAAGAAAGCATTATTGTGGTGATAAAATTGCTGGTCAGTGGTAAATGCACAGCTAATCAGCACATTATATTCTAAACATAAATCGGCCATGAGAATACTAATCTTCTCGCTTTCTTGAGAGTAGTTAAAGGATTTTTTGAGAACAATTAAGATGTCGATATCGGATTCTGGTGTAGCATCACCTCTAGCTTGGGAGCCAAAGAGAACTATTTTGTCTAATTGTTCGCCATAAATTTTTTTTAGACCTTGCTGAGTTTTTGTGATAATTGTTTGGATTTGTTTATTCATATTTCGCGCTCGCTTGTATTGAGGTGATTCGTGTTATTGAACAATTCTATTATATCAAAAAGGATCTCGCACATTTTGACTTATTCCAAAAGGGCGATCGCACTGTACGATCGCTAGTCGATCTTGGGTTTGCAATCGACAAAGGATAAAGCCTCTTCATCGAGATAACCGGCGAGCGCCATTTCAATTACTGCCCAAACTGGATAGTTCATTGTTTTAGCGCGCAGGGATAGTGCTTCACGAATGGTTTTGGGTAATCCTTCTAGAAAGATTTGTGCTAATTCCGGTGACAGATGTTCGGTGATGATAGGCTGAGTTTGCATAGAATTAGTCCCTCGCTGGAATTTTCACGTTATAGGGTGGGTTAACCGCTTGAATGATGAGGCTTTCTAATTCTGATGATAACTGAATCCACTGAGTAAAATCTAGCTGGTAAAAGGCGATAGCGATCGCACTCAACTGGAAGCTAATAGTTGTATAATAGACTAGCTAGACAAGCGCAAAAACTGAAAACCTATGTCACAGGCAATCCTCAACCAAATTGTTAATCAGCTTGAAATGCTGGAATTTTTCGAGTTACAGGAACTCGAACGCGCGATCGCAAAATATCTGGTCCAGAAACAGCAAGCTACTAAACAAAAACCCACTCAAAAATATGTTAGTAAAAAGCAATTATTTCAAGAATGGGATGCCATTTCTGATGAGGAAGCTGCGGTACTAAAAGCTGAGTTTACCACCGAAGATTTAGCTTTTGCAGAAGTCGTCTTAAGTGATTATCTGCCCCAACTTCAGCAACAGGATAAAAGTTGATGCTAGGAGATATTTATTTAGCCGATTTGAATCCTTCTAAAGGTTCAGAACAAGCAGGAATTAGACCAGTCATTATTGTACAACGAGATACACTAGACCGCTTTACTACGACGGTGATAGTAATTCCGGTAACAAGTAATCTGCGGCGTGCTAAAATACCGGGGACAATTATTTTACCAACAAATGAAGGTGGTTTAACACAAGATTCAGTCGTGCTTTGCTATCAAATAGTAGCGGTAGATAGAGAGCGATTAATTAAAAAAATCGGCACTCTTTCAGCAGATTATGTATCAAGATTACAGGTAGCATTGCAGTATACATTGCAAATGGATGAATTTGAGAATGTAGAAGAATAGAATGAGTTGAAGTGCGATCGCACTTTTTGACTTATTCCAAAAGGGCGCTCGCAGGTTTGGCATCTGGTATACATGAAGGGCGATCGCGCTTCCCTGCAAAAACATTCGTAACCAAAAGGGCGATCGGGCTTTTTGACTGATTGCAAAGGGGCGATCGCAGGTTTGGCATCTGGTATATATGAAGGGCGATCGTGCTTCCCTGCAAAAACATTCCCTCCAAAAAGAGCGATCGCACGTTTTGACTTATTCCAAAAGGGCGATCGACCTCGAGCGAGAAAAAGCATTAAAGGGCGATCGCCCTTCTCATCCCAAAAAAGCGATCACACCTTTGATCAAAACGTTTACGGTTGCTCGGAATTAATCCAGATGAATAGAGTTAAAAGATGGTAGATGCTAAATATACTTTTCATAAGCACGCTTTAGCTTTCCATCATAATCATTATCTTTGTATCCTTCACCATTGTAAATATAGGCAAATTTATCCCATTGATGATTTTTTAAGTAGCCTGCGATACCTTTATTTTGAATAAAGGTAATGAAAGCTGAAAGTTGATCACTTGCCGAGCGATTCATTGCAGTAACAAAATCCTCAACATTTCCAAAACCACAATTTTCATAATTGAAACCCACTATCTGGAATAGACCCCATGAGGTAGACTTTAATGCAGCTTCACGATTTAATTTAACGGCTTGTTCTAAGCGTTTGTATTCATCTTTACTGTAAAGATTCCTGTTCCAACTTAAGCTTGAAATATTGGGGTGGGTTTTGTCATATTGATGATTAGTGAACTCAGAAAATTTGTGTGCTTCAAAAAGAATCTTCAGGCGACCATCTGAGAGAACGCCACTATCGCTACTTTCAACTTCAACAACTGCTTTGATAGCAGCAAGTTCACAGCCTAACCGTTCCGCTGCTTCTTGATAATCCTGTTCGGTTAATTGCATTTTTGTTGAAAGGGAATTACCGTTTGATTGAGAAGGAGGCTGAATTTTCAAACTTTCTGGCAGATCGCCATTCAAGTCAATATTCTGTTCCCAAATCCATCGTTCTTCTGAATCCATAAGGCTAAACCATTTTCTACCTGTGTTATCAACAGTCCAACCACCAAAAGTGAGATTTTCTCCTTTTTTAAACACAACATTTAAGGGACTATTACCTACGTCAGTAGGCATATTTCTGACTGGAGGAGCGTCAACTTGTACCGTGCCAGTGAAAGTTAATTTTTGTAACTCTGTCTCTTTCTGTTGTAATTCCGTGCGCTTTTGATTTGCCTGTAGATCCGCCTCTGTTTTTTGCGAATTCCAATAATTAATGTTTTCCTTATCTAACTTTTGCTGACCTTCTGCTTGTTTAATAATTTCGTCTAGTTGAGATATTTCCTGTTTTTTATCAGAGTTAAACCACCAGAACCAGTCTTCCTTAATTTTATTAATACTGTCTTTTGTGGTTGTAATCAAATTAGAAAGGTCTGTTTTTTCTGTACCCAATACATCAATAAAATTATTGCTTTCATTAATTCTCGCAGTTTGTTTTTTGATTTCATTTTGAATGTCTGAAATCTCCTTTTGAAGTTGCAGTATGTAGGAGTTGCGAGTCTTCCCAGTGATTGCCCCTCCACCACTTTCGGCATTAAGATATGTCCAATTTCCATTGGGTGACTTACCCCCAGAATTAAAATTGAGAATAGGTTTACCACCACCAGTATTACCAGTATTACCAGCCGATGAACCAGGCTGCTTATAACCAGGCGGATAACCGATCATATAAGCACTAGGAACCCAGAGATTTTGACCTTTAACTTTCAGCCACAAAGAATCAGGCTGACCATTCCACAAATCATTCACAGGTTCACCGTAAGTCCAACCATCAAACTCCATCCATGCCTGATAGGGAATACTTGTCGAACTCCGATCGCCAAATTGAGGGCTATTGCGAAGATTAACCCCTTTCGTTGCCCCAACCTGAAGACTAAAATTCTGCCAATTAATATTATTAACAGGTGCAGGCGTAGAAGACGGGGAAGTTGGCGAAGCCGATCGCGCCTTTGTCTCATAAACGGTCACTTGCTGACCATTCCAGATCATAATCGCCCGTTCAAACTCCTGACGGAAAACACCACCCCCCTGATCCTGCACATCAGTAATCGCATTCCCCACTTGCGGATACTGTCTCGCCGCATCCAAGAACATCTGACGCACATCATCGAAAGGATTTGGCTGCGTAGGTGATGGTGAAGGAGAAGGCGTTGGAGTTGATGCTGCACCCATATACAAACCAGACACCCATCCACTACCATCAGCTAAGCGATACCAAGTTGTGCTCTCTCCTAAAGCTGGATCGTAAACACTTTCCCCTTGAGTTTGACCATCAAAAATCAGCGTGTTACCGGGAGAAACAGTCCCCACTTGTTGATAGCCACTAGCATCTGTTCCAGGGCCATTCCGCACTCGCAAATATCCTAAATCATCCACATAGCCAACATCCTGAACAATCTGCGAAAATGTACTAATAGGTGACGGTGAAGGATTAGGAGAAGGTGATGGTGAAGGATCCGGAGAGGGTGACGGTGAAGGATCGGGAGAAGGTGACGGCGAAGGATCGGGAGAGGGTGACGGTGAAGGATCCGGAGAGGGTGACGGTGAGGCAATCTCACCAAGATACTGCACATACAAACCAGACATCCAGCCACTACCATCAGCTAAGTGATACCAAGTGCTACTACTACCTTCACCATTGGGATCGTTGACGAAATCACCTTCAGTCTGACTGTCAAATTCCAGTGTATCGCCAGAACTTATCCTGCCTAAAATGTCATAGCCAGTTCCAGGGCCAGAACGTAGATTTACCCCTGCGTTATTCTGTACAGAAGTTTTACCCCAATCTATTGCCCCGTTAAAGTTAACTGCCCTTTCACTAGGTGTCACCTTCCCTTCACCGCCCCAAGTTGTCGGTGTCCCGAAATCTGTAGGCTGATAAACTTCCGGCTGCGTCTTCTTCGCCAAATCCACCGCCGCCAGCGTATTCAAAAACCCAAAACCCGTCTCATCATCCCATCCAATCGGCCCCAAATCCCTCGCCGTTTTCTCCAAAATTTCCATCACTTGGCGATAGTTCAAAGCAGGATTTGCCGCCCAAACCAAAGAAGCCGCCCCGGCAACTTTCGCAGTCGCTACCGAAGTCCCCGCCATCGTCCCCAAATCATTTCCCACCGTCGATAAACCGGGGTGTTCAGTCGTGCCGCCATCCGCCAAAATATCCAAACCGCGACCAAAACTAGAATAGTTCGATCGCCCGTTAATATCCCCAGCCCCAACAGTAAAAATATTGTCAAACTCCTGAGAAGCTTGACCCAAAACCGACATCACACCGCCGTCGTTACCCGCCGCCACTACCAGCATTACGCCATTTTGCCGCGCATATTCGATCGCACTTCTTTCTTGCGGAGTCAACTCATAGCGCGTCGTCACACTCCCGTCAGCATTCTTCTGAGTCAAATCCAAACTGAGATTGGCGATCGCGTTTTTCTGTCCAGAAGCCTTCGCAGCATCCACAAACTCTACCAAAGAATCAGCCCATCTCCCAGAATCGATCGCCCTTCCCACCCATTTCGGCGCAGTCTTATTAATCGCATCAATAATCCCCAACATAAAAGTACCGTGCTCGCTACCTTCCCCAGGCTTCAGCAACGGATTGTCATCCCCGCCCACATAATCGCGGCCCTTCTTAATATTCGCGTAATTCAAATAAGGACTATCCGCACTCACACCAGTATCAATCGACCCCAACAACGGCTGAGAAGCCAAAGGAAAATCTAGCAATTGACGGATTGCATTCGGATTGTTAGGATTCGGCGAATGCGGATCGACAGGAATTACAGCAATCGGCAAAGTCTCAAACGCACCGCCCGGATTGTAAGGGGTTTGAGTGGCAATCCCATCATGGTACAGACCCAGCGGGTCAAAATCAATCAGCGGCGGTAAATTGTTAGTTGGAGATCCAGAAGGGTCGATCGGGCAAACACCGCTATCAGCCAAGAAATGAGGTAAATGTAAATCTGACAGCGACAAAGAACTCACTAACTGATGCAGCGGGTCGAGATCATCCAGCCAACCCCCAACACCCGCACTCGGAGTCACAATTTTTTCTAATATAAAAGTTTTTCGCCTGGGACGGCTTTTCCCCTGCTTGGAATTGCCAAAACCTTGAGCCTGTTTGCGTTTTTTGCCACCAAAATTTAGCCAGCCCATAACTTTTGCACCCTGATTAATATAAATTCGATCGCCAGAACTTAATTAAATGCCTTCAGACATTCAACCAAAATCCTTTGTTGACAAGGATTTTTCAATAATCGTCAAAAATTTCTGTTTATTTGAGAATTTACGCAAACTTAACAAATTTTATGTATAGGCGATCGCTTTACATCGGCCGCGCTTTGCTAACGGTGAGGCGGGCGATCGGACAAATACTTTGTTAATGCGTAAATTCTCTGATTTTTTGCTTCTTCACACGCTTATCATACACCATAGTTCTATTTGCGATCGTAAAGTTTGTGTAAACTTTTTAGGATAGCAATCCCCGCCTCAACCAGAAACATCCGCTACACTAGATTTCCCACGCAATGACAGGTGGACAATGCGTAATTCCTAAAATAGTTAGAATTTACACTTGCTTTTTTTCGGCTTTCTGATAATATGAACACAAAGGTGAAATTTGGATTAAAGCCTAAAGCCCAAACAAATATCACTAAAGCTTCTTCACAAAATACTTCAATACTTCCCTGCTTCCTGGAAACAGGGGCAAATTTAGCCTTTAAACTTTCCGTTTTTAGGAAGATTTAGGGCGGATCGAAATGCTCAAAAACGCAGCGGAGAAAACATACAAACAGAATAAGGCGATCGATTCAAGACAATTCAATAAGACTCACACACAGTTCCCTCTAGTCGCTCCGAAAATCTAGATCCCCCTAAATCCCCCTTAAGAAGGGGGACTTTGAGTAAGTTGTCTTGTTCTCCCCGATGTTTTGGGAGACTTTAGGAACACTCTTCCCCCGATGTTTTGGGAGACTTTAGGAACACTCTTCCCCCGACCTAAGGGGGGCTAGGGGCGATCGAGTTTCGGCCTAAAACCCGTAATTCCTTCTTCCTTCTTCCTTCTTCCTTCTTCCTTCTTCCTTCTTCCTTCTTCCTTCTTCCTTCTGCCATCTGCCATACCATGCAACTCAAATCAGCGGTGCAGTGGATACCTCATCCCGACGGTCATTGGATACTTCGCAATCCCGAAGACATTACCTGTATTCAAGTTGACGACATTGACAAACAGGTAATTTTGCAATTAAGCCAACAGCCAATAACTAATATTCTCGCTGAATACGACCTGGATTTAGAAGATGTGCAAAATCTCTTGAGAGACTTAGCACAAGCAGGAATGCTAGAAGGAACCAAGCCACCGAAAGCCAAATTTAACCTGCTATCCTTCACAATTCCCCTAGTCAATCCCGATGTTTGGCTATCGCAGCACATCGACAAATTACGCTGGATGTGGACGTGGGAATTTGGCTTTTTTCTGTGCGCTTTCATCGCTTCCTCTGTAGCAGTGTGGTTGGCTTCCTCTGCCGAAGTCGCAGCCTCACATCAGCAGTTGTGGATAGCCGGAAAAAATGACACTATTTTCAAATTTGTTTTGCTGACAATGCTGGTAATAGCTTTGCACGAACTAGGTCACGCTTTCACGCTCAAACACTACGGCGGCATAGTTAAAGAAATTGGATTGTTGTTTATGTGTTTCATCCCCGGATGTTACACAGATACAACCGATCAATACAGTTTAGTCAGGCGGAAACAGCGGGTTTTAGTAGTAGCCGCCGGAGTATTAATCCAAGTAACAATTTGGGCATTTGCTGTTTGGATGTGGCTGTTTACTCAGTCAAATCCGGTTTGGCATCAAATTAGTTATTTGTTGATGGTAGCCGCCTTGCTGACAGTTGCAATTAATTTGAATCCGTTGAATAGATTTGACGGTTATTATTTGTTAGTAGCTGGAACTGGCATTAACAACCTGCGACAAAGGTCGTTTAATTTTTATGTGGACTTGTTGCGGAGGGAGGAGATTGAAGAAGCAGCGGAAACGCAATGGATTTTGGCGGCTTACGCGCCTTTGAGTATACTTTATACTGTTTGGGTTTTGAGTTATCTAGCCTCATTACTGGGTAATTTAGTTTTGCGGGTTTCGAGTTTTTAACCGCAGATTAATCACAGACGGGACGCCCGTACCACGATTACTCCGGTAGAAAATTATCTACTTCTTCCTTCTTCTTATTCTTCCTTCGTGTCCTTCGCGTCTTCGCGGTTCAATAATACTAATTATTCCGACTCGGAGTAATCTCACGGTCAGCACCCCCGTGCCACAAAATGCAACTTTATTGTAGGAGTTTATCGAAATGAATGTTTGTCAAAAGTTGGGAATTGTTAGCGGAAGTTTGAGTTTTGCAGTTGTCAGTCAATGTTTTTCTGCACAAGCGGCTACTCTTACCCAAACTTACACTGTGAATTTAGGTTCGCAGCCGTTAAATAGCAGCACGAATGTGGTTTTACCCAAGTTTAATTCGCTTTTGGGAACGCTATTAAAGGCTTATGTTACTGTTAAGTCTACTGTTAATAATAGTATCAGCATTACTCCTTTAACGGGAGATTTTATGGGAACAGCCACAACTAATGCAAATATTGCTGTGAATATTCCGCTGCTAAAAGTTGACCCGAATTTGACTTTGAGTGTTTTGGCGAGTCCGCCGGAAACGAAGATTGCTAGTGGCGGTACGGGAAGTGTTAGCGGTGCGGCTTCGGGTAGTGTGTCGAAGGGTGATAATTCGCAGCAGTCTCTGAGTGGGTTAAGTGGCTGCGATGGTGATACTTTTATCGCAAGTTTGGTGACAACGGGTTTTACTCAAATTCAGGGGAATCCTGTTAGGGGAAGTTTTGGGGGTCTGGTGTCGGCTGATATTGCAGTTAGTGCAATTTATGAGTATGAACCTGTACCGGAACCGATGACTGTGGCTGGTACGTTTGTGGCTGCGGGAATGGGTTTGTGGTGCAAGAGAAGGGCGGCAAAAAGGGGGTAATATTAATTTTATTAATAACTGGTTCTTAGGCTCTGCCTGGGAAGCGATATCCAGAGGCTCTGCCTCGTCGATTGGGGAGAAAAAGAGGAGGTCGATTGGGGAGAAAAAGAAGAGGCAGAGCCTCCGGGAATGCGTCCCCAGGCTCTGCCTGGGAACGAGTACCCCGGAGGCTAGGACGAATTAAATTAAAGCGATCGATAAACTCGATAATTAATCTCGGGAAAGATGTTATCTATCTCTTCTACCTTCTCCAACCAACCGGAATCGACTTTGCCTTCTTTCACTTCATCGTACAGCTTGTGAAAGCGCATTAAGTGCGATCGAGTCCGCCGCACTGCATAGGGCACCATCGTCCCTGTACGCATGATAAACGCCCAGTCAGATGATTGAGCTAGCAGCACTTCCCGGGCGGCTTGGTTCAAAGCGCGCCACTGCAACTCATCCGCAGGTTCCATGCTTCCCAACTCAATCATCCGTTCCGCTGCTTTGTGCAAGTGCGGGTAAATCCAAGCATTAGTATCGTTGAGCCAATATTCGTGGAAACCCCGGAAACCCCAACTCGACTGAGACGGGCGGCACACTTGCTGAGTCGGATTTCCCCGCAAATAATCGGCTAAGTGCGTCATCTCGTAGGTATTTTGGTCGTACCAACTCTTGCGGAACAGGTAATCTAAGAACCAAGGCCCTTCGTACCACCAGTGACCGAAAAGTTCGGCGTCGTAAGGTGAAACAATAATCGGCGGACGCTGCATAATGCCGTTGAGGTGTTCGACTTGGCGTTCCCGGTTGAAAGCAAAGTTGCTGGCGTGTTCGGCTGCTTTTTCCCGTGCCCAGTAAGGATCGTACAACTGTTTGTCGCCTAAACCCAATCCGCGACCGGTGATTTTGTGATATTTAATCCCGGTATTTTTCCGCTGTCCGTTGGGCATGATGTAGGGCTTAATGTAGTCGTAGTCAGCTTCCCAGCCCAAATCTTTGTAGAATTCGCGGTATTCGGCGGCGCCTGGATAGCCGACTTCGGAAGACCAAACCTGCTGCGAGGATTCGTGATCCCGGCCGAAGGCTGCTACTCCGCATTCGGTGAAAATTGGGGCGTAGCTGCCGTAGCGGGGACGCGGGCGGGCGTAGAGGATGCCGTGACCGTCTGTGAGAAAGTAGCGGAGGCCTGCGTCGGCTAACATCCGCTCTAAGCCCTCGTAGTAGGCGCATTCGGGCAGCCAAATGCCTTTTGGTCGGCGGCCGAAGTTTTCTTCGTAGTTGTCGCAGGCTACTTGAATTTGCGCCCAGACTGCCTCGGGGTACATTTTCATCAGCGGTAAATAGCCGTGGGTGGCCCCGCAGGTCATGATTTCGAGGTTGTTGCTGTCTTGGAATTGTTTGAAGGCTTTTACTAAATCTCGATCGTACTTTTCCCAAAAGTTGCGGACAAGAGAGAAGTGGGCGGCGTAATGTTCTGCTAGATAGCGGAGGTGACCGTTTCCGCTATGGTGTTCGATTTCGAGATCCGCTAGTTCTTCGAGTTTTGCCAAGTGGTCGTCGAAACGGTCTTGCAGCAAGGGGTCGCGCAGCATTGCCACCAAGGGCGGTGTCATGCTCATGGTAATTTTAAAGTCGATGCCGTCGCGCTTGAGCCCTTCAAAGACTTGCAGCAGGGGAATGTAGGTTTCCGCGATCGCCTCAAACAGCCATTCTTCTTCTAAAACGTAGTCGCTTTCGGGGTGGCGGACAAAAGGCAAGTGGGCGTGGAGAACGAGGGCGAGGTAGCCAATAGTCATATGATTTGGATGTCGTAGTTATTAACTGACGCCAGTTAGGCACAGCTTTAAAATATTTTAAGATTTTATGCTGAAACGGGACGCACAAAGTGCCGTGTTTTTTTAATTGCCTTTCTCTAACAAACTAAATGTCAGCAAATTCTGATGTTCCGCTTGCTGTCGGATTAGGCCTGCTGCTGTTTGAGAGTCTACTGGCTTTGAGAAAAAGTATCCCTGAGCGTACTCGCATTTTAATTTTTTGAGTATAGATAGTTGCGAGGCTTCTTCGACTCCTTCGGCTACTACATCCATGCCTAAATTGTGCGACAAAGTAACAATCGATCGCACAATTTCTGTGGGATCGATGGCTCCTTTGCCGAGGGCGAAATCACCCCCCATCCTGCTAACAAAAGAGCGGTCTATTTTTAAGGTATTGGTGGGGAAGCGGTGCAGGTAGGAAAGCGATGAATAGCCGGTGCCGAAGTCGTCAATGCACAAGTCTATGTTTCGGGCTCTGAGCTGCACCAGCATTGCTGTTACTGATTCGGAATTTTCTATGAGTACGCTTTCGGTAATTTCTAGTTTTAAACTCCTGCCGTCGAGGTGACTTTCTGCGAGAACTTGGTCGATGTATTCGATTAAATCTGGCTGAGAAAACTGTTTGACTGAAAGGTTGACGCTGACGCTCAAGGGCGGGTTGCTTGGAAATAGCTGCTGCCACTGGCCGATTTGCTGGCAAGCTGTGCGCAGTACCCAGCGGCCCAGCGGTACGATCGAGCCGGTTTCCTCGGCCATTGTGATGAATTCCATTGGGGAAACTAAGCCGCGTTCTGGATGCTGCCAGCGCACTAGGGCCTCAAAACTGGTAATTGTGCCGTTGGCGATCGACACGATCGGCTGGTAGTGAAGGATAAACTGGGGCGCTGCGGATAAGGGAGGTAAGGCTGATGCGGGGGATGGGGAAAAGTCTTCTTCTCTGACCGGGTCTCTAATTGATTCGATCGCCCGCCGCAGGTCGTTTTCTAGCTGCAACAGCCGCAAAGCGTGGGCGTGCATGGAACTGTTGAAAACTTCGTGTCGGGCTCGGCCGAGTTCTTTGGCGCGGTACATTGCTGTGTCGGCGTCGCGCAGCAGGTTTGTCGGTTCCAGATATTCGCCAGAACTCAAAGCTATGCCGATGCTAGCGGTAATAAATACTTCGTGTCCGTCTAGAAGGATGGGGGAGGTGATTTTCTTTTGCAGGCGGTTGACAATGCTGGTAGCTTCATTTATGCTGTCGATGTCTTCGAGCAACAGCACGAATTCGTCTCCTCCGATGCGGGCAACTGTATCTCCGGCCCTGAGACAAGCTTCCAGACGCCGGGCGATCGCTACTAGCAGTTGATCGCCGATGGCGTGGCCGAGGGAATCGTTGACTACTTTAAATCTATCTAAATCGAGAAACAGCACGGCAAACAAGTAGTCTTGGCGCCGTGAGGCCCGTTTCAAAGCGTGTGAGAGCCGATCGGTAAATAGCGATCGGTTGGGCAATCCGGTGAGGGCGTCGTGAAAAGCGTCGTGCAGCAGTTTTTCCTCGGCGAGTTTGCGCTGAGTGATGTCGTGACAGTTAATCACGATTCCCTTGACTGCCGGATCGTACAGCAAGTTGGTGGCTACAGCTTCTACATAACACCAGTAACCGTTGCGGTGGCGGACTCGGTACTCAACTGGGGACTGGCTTCTTTTGGGGTTTTCAATGACTTTGTTGAGGGTTTGGGCGATCGCGGCGCAGTCGTCGGGGTGAACTATTTCTAAGGCGTTGCGCCCGATCGCCTGGTGGGGCGCGTATCCTAAAATTCGTTTGACCGAAGGGCTGATATAGCGGAAGATGCCCTCACCGTCGATAATGATCGTGATGTCTGTGGCGTTTTCAATCAGCGATCGAAATCGCTGTTCGCTTTGTCTGAGGGCTGATTCGGCTTCTTTGCGATCGCTGATGTCGAGAGCTACTCCGTCTACAATTATGTCGCCGTTTTCGTTTTGGGAAAATCTGGCGCTGTCTTGCACCCACTTGACCTCCCCCGATCTCAGAACGATCCGGTACTGGCGATCGCAGGGCAAAAGACTCGCTCTCGATGCTGCTACGCTGCTGTCAAAAGAGCTTTTGTCCTCTGGATGGATGATTTCGGTCAAAAGTTCCGGGCGCTTCATTACTTCTTCGGCCCCGATCCCAGTAACTTCGCGCACGCCCGGACTGATGTACGGCATCGACATTGTGCCGTCTGGATGCAGCACGGTGCGGTAGACTGAGCCGGGAATGTTGGCTGCCATTGTGGCTAGCTGCTGCTGGATGCCCCAGACTGCTGCTTCGGCGCGCTTGCGTTCTGCGAGTTCGGTTTGAGCTTGTTGGTATAGTTCGGCTTGGTGGATCGCGATCGCGCACTGGTCGGCTATGGCTTTGAGTAGCGACAGTTCTTCGGCGGTCCAAGAGCGCGCCCGATCGCACTGATAGAGGGCAATTCCTCCCAAAAATGACTGCTGGTAGAGTAGCGGCGCGATCGCGACGGCGCGAAACCCTACAAAATCTGCTGATGCTTGCAGGGACGGGCACAGGCTCGATAACTCGTCAACGGCCAGGGTTTCCCCCGCCGCGAGCCAGGAGTGGTAGTGCTCGGCAAATTCGCAATTTAGCCCGACGAACCGTTCTCTGCCGGATGATGTGCTGATGTAGCGAACTCTGATGCCGCCTTCGGCATCAGGCTGCAAGATGGCGCAGGCGCTGATTTCGAGAGCTTCGTGCAGTTGATCTGCGGTGGTTTGTAGGACTTCGTCGAGCACAAGGGTGAAGCGCATGGCTTGGAGGATGCGGTTGACGATCGCTTCTCGCTGAGCTTGCCGGTGAAGTTGGACTATCGCTTCTTGCTGCTGGCGCCGCATTTTGTATTCTTGGAGCGATCGTTCTAAGACTGTTGGCAACCTAAACAGCCGCCCTTTTAATACGTAATCGGTCATTCCGGCTTTGATGCACTCAACTGCCGCTTCTTCTCCCAAACTTCCCGTTACTAAAATAAATGGTATGTTTTGCCCTAATTCCTGCATTAATTTCAACACTTCTAAACCGTTGAGACCAGGCAGGCGGTAATCTGATAGTACAGCATCGTAATTGCAATTTTGGAGCAGTTTTCTGCACTCTGCTGATGTTTCTGCCGTATCCCAATTAAATTTTACTCCCCCCGATTCTAAGGCGAGCACTATTAATTCCATATCTTCTGCCATGTCTTCGACAATCAACAATTTTAATGTTGATTCCGCTACCACTTTTAGTAGATAGTTTGTCTCAGTTATATCTAACATAAGGTATTGGGGAGGTTTTTAATTAGTGGTTTTTATTGTTGCTAGATGTAATTTTTTAGATTTAGTTAGGTTAATTTGATCTAGGTATTGTTAGTTATTCTTAGCCAAATCCATTATATACTCTACTCTCAAGACCTTTATGCGAGCACCCGCAGTCGAAGGCTGACCGAACCGATTGGGGAGCATCCCAATTCTGTAAAAAGCGTTTTTTAGGAGTACGAGCATCTTGCACAGCCAAGCCTATATTTTTCGCTTCGATCTCTGACAGCGAACACTCCTGTCAAACCAAAATTCGGATGCTCTCACCGATTGTGACTTATTTAAGTGTATAAAAGTTTCAAATTGTGAATTTAAAACTCTTATACACTTAACTTACCAAAAATAATGGGTTTAAAGCCCCGTCCTTCTAGGACGGCTTTCTTTAACTGTGGTATACTTACGCTAGTTATGTCAGCGTAAGCATGCTTGTTTTTGAGGCAAAACTAGAGGGACTTGCACAGCAGTACGAGCGGCTCGATGAAGCCATTCGCACTGCTCGCTTTATCCGCAATAGCTGCCTTAGATACTGGTTGGACAACAAGGGGATGGGTAAGTACGAGTTGAGCGCCTATTGCGCTGTTCTCGCCAAAGAGTTCTCTTGGGCCGGTAAACTTAACTCCCAAGCTCGACAAGCTTCGGCCCAGCGGGCTTGGAGTTCTATCGCTCGGTTTTATGAGAACTGCAAAAAAAGCAAGCCAGGGAAGAAAGGCTTCCCACGTTTTAAGAAGCATCAAACACATGGCTCTGTTGAATATAAAACAACGGGCTGGAAGTTGTCGTTCGATAGACGAACTATCACCTTCACTGATGGGTTTGAAGCAGGAAGCTTCCTGATGTGGGGAACTCGTGACCTGCACTTCTACCAGTTGAAGCAGATTAAGCGAGTGCGTGTTGTTCGTAGAGCTGATGGATACTACGTTCAGTTTTGCCTTGACCAAGAACGGGTAGAGAAGAGAAAGCCAACGGGTAAGACTCTTGGACTTGATGTTGGATTGACTCACTTCTACACCGATTCGGACGGTCAGACAATCGAGAACCCCCGTCATCTGAGAAAGTCCGAGAAAGCGCTCAAGCGTCTTAATCGTAAACTTTCTCGCACGACCAAAGGGTCGAAAAACAGAGCCAAAGCGAGAAATCGCCTGAGTCGAAAGCACCTCAAGGTAAGTAGGCAGCGTAAAGATTTTGCCGTGAAGTTAGCAAGATGCGTCATCCAGTCTAACGACTTGGTTGCCTATGAGGACTTGCAGGTGCGTAATATGGTTAGAAACAGAAAGCTGTCTAAGTCTATATCTGATGCTGCATGGTCGGCTTTCCGTCAATGGTTAGAATATTTTGGCAAGGTGTTTGGTGTGGTAACAGTTGCCGTACCACCGCACTACACTTCTCAAAACTGTTCCAAATGTGGGGAAGTCATCAAGAAGTCTTTGAGTCAAAGAACACATCGCTGTCACCATTGTGGTTTTGTACTCTTACGAGACTGGAATGCAGCAATTAACGTACTTGAGTTAGCACTCCGTACCGTGGGGCACACGGGAACGTTAAACGCCTCTGAAGACATCGACAAGAGCATTGGTGAGGCAACTCCTCAATGTAAGCCGAGTCGTGGAAAGAGGAAGCCCAAGAAGTGATTCTTGGAATCTCCGTCCGTTCACGCCGGAGAGGATGTCAAGAATCTATATTACCGTTTGAGATTGTTTGCCCTAGTTTAAAGTAAAACGTCGCTCCTTGACTAGGTCGGCTTTCTGCCCAAACCGTGCCGCCGTGGCGGTGAATAATCCGCTGGACGATCGCCAAACCGATGCCCGTACCTTCAAATTCTCTCTGGGAGTGCAGCCTCTGAAAGGCTCCAAATAGCCGATCGGCATATTCCATCTGAAAACCTACACCGTTATCCTTGACAAAAATCGTTCCATCCGGTAGAGCCTCAATAACTATTGTAGCCGGAGTGCGTCCGCGACTGAACTTGACGGCATTGCCGATCAAGTTGCTGAACACCTGTTGCAGCAAGGTTGGATCTCCCGTTACCGTCGGCAAATTTCCGACGGTAAATTCAACACTGTGGGGAGTTTGAGCCGGATCGGCGACATTTGGGGGTTTAGTCAATTTAATCGCAGTGTTTACCAAACGGGCCAGATCGATCGGAATGTGCATCAACTCGGTGCGAGTCACCCGCGACAGGGCTAGCAAACCGTCAATCAACAGGCTCATTTTGTGGCTGCTGTCTTCAATTACTTCCAGATAGTGAACTATTTTACGATCGCTCAAAGCCTCAGTTGATTCTAGCCGCTGCTTCAAGGCATTGACAAAACCTGAAATGTGTCGCAAAGGCGCGCGCAAGTCGTGGGAAACTGAGTAAGAAAAAGATTCTAATTCTTGATTGGCAGCTTCTAATTGCTCTGTGCGTTCTGACAAAGCTTGTTTTGTCTCTACCAACTCAGTGATATTGCGAGCAGTGCCAATTAAAGCATAAACCTCGCCGTTGAGATTTCTCAGCGGAATTTTAAACGTGTCGAAGTAAGAATTGCCGCCCGAGCTCACAAATTTTTCCTGGAAGTGCAGAGTTTTGCCCGATTCAAATACCTGCAAATTTTCCCGGCAAAATCGTTCTGCGAGTTCGCTGGGATAGGACTCAAAAATGGTTTTGCCCTGTATCTGCTGCCTGCTGTCGAAGCCGGAAAATTCGGCAAGGGGATGGTTGACAAAAGAAAAGCGCATATTGTCCCGTTCTACAACATAAATGTAGTCCGGCAAAGCATCAAAAAAAGTCTCTAACTCTGCGGTACGCTGGGCGACTTGAGCTTCTAAAGTTTCGTTGAGTTCTTTGAGTTCAGCTTCTACTCGTTTGCGTTCGGTGATATCTTGACCAATGCTGATACACCTGCCGTCGGAAAGGCGAACATATGCCCAAGAAGTGTCGATAATTCGCCCGTCTCTAACTTTTGTTTGGAAGTCGCTCCAGTTCTGATTTGCTGCTTGGATTTCATCCAAAACGTATTGACGGTATTCTGGCTGCGGATAAAATTCGGCCAAGATATCGCGGTCTTTGATGTCTGCAAAACTCCAGCCCAGCACTTGTTCCCAGTGGCGGTTTACCCAGTTTACTTCACCGCTGCTGCCCAAGAATGCGAGCATGACCGGCACGTTGTCGAAAATAGTTTGCAGCAGTTCTTTTTGCTGTTTTAATGATTCTTCGGCTTGTTTGCGATCGCTGATGTCGAGTACGGAACCGATTATTTGCCTCATTTGCCCGTCTGGCGTTCTTTTGAAGATTGTAGACCGATCGTGCACCCAGCGCCATTCCCCATTTTTGTGTTTGATTCTGTAGTCTCTGTCATCCGTTTCATAGGGATTGCTGCTGTGTTTTAGCCGCTCCATACCTGTAATTAGCTTTAACAGATCCTCGGGATGAACTAAGTTAGCGATAGCATCTACCCCCAAATCTTGCCATTCTTTTGCCGTGTAGCCGAGTATGGCTGTGACAGATTCATTTGCATAAACATTTTTGTTTTCTACTGCATCGTAAATGTAGAGAAAGTTGGGGATAGTTGTCAGGATGCTCTCTAAAAGTTGTTGATGGTTTTGCAGTTCCGTTTCTGCCTGTTTGCGATCGCTTAAGTCCAGCACAAAACTAACGCCGAACTGCTGCGTTCCTTCTAAAAATGTGCTGCCAATCAGCACCGGAACGCGGCTACCGTCGGAGCGCATAAATTCTTTTTCAAAGGGAACAACCGTATTTCTAGCCCTCAGTTCAGCAACTTTTTCTGTGTCTACACTTACGTATTCTGGCGGGGTCATTTCTTGCCAGTTAATTCTTCCTGAAAGCAGATCGTCCCGCGTATAGTTGACCGTGTTTAAAAAAGCGGCGTTGGCATCTGTAATCCTGCCGTTAATATCCCAAAAAATTAGACCGATCATGTTAGAATCAACTATGGCTCTAAATTGGGATTCGCTTTGTCGCAACTGGCATTCGACTTGTTTTAGTTCTGTGAAGTCGCGGGCGATGGATAAAACAGTTTCTACTGAATTGTCTTCAGCAAATTCGGGAATGACTCGACAGTGGTAATGTTTTATGCCCTGGGGAGTGGGAAACTCAAATTCTATGGTTTCTTGTTTGCCGGTGCCAAAAACTTTCAGAAAAGTCTCGTCCCACAGGTCGCACAAGTGGGGCGGCATTCCTGATTGTCTGTTGCTATTGCCAATCAATTCTGCGGGGGGTTTTCCGGTCGCTGATTCTACTGCTTGGTTGATGTAAAGGAGGCGCCATTCTCGATCGAACCTGGCGATGATATCAGTCGCATTTTCGGCTAGGGTGCTGAAAGCTTGCTCGCGCCGGTGCAGTTCTTCTCGAGTGCGGTGGCGATCCGTTACGTCTCTGGCAAAAGAGAGAATTGAAACTACTGTTCCCGATTCATCCCTTAGTGCAGAATTGTACCATTCGCAGTAAATTACCGAGCCATCTTTGGTATAGTTGCGGTTGCGGCAAATGTTGCGGGGTTCTCTGCGCTGTAACAGTTGATTTGTGACGCCGCACACTTGCTCGAAGTCTTCTTGATGAACTATTGACCATTCCTGCCAGTATTTACCTATTACTTCTGCTGCACTCCAGCCAAATATTTGTTCTGCCATTGGCGACCACCGCACTACCCGAAATTCCCTGTCCCACTCTATAACTGCCATTGGCGAGTTTTCTAAGTGAAATTCCAGCCGCGAGTTGGCTTGTTTTATTTGACTTTGAAGTTGCTGGCGGAGTTGCTTCGCCCCCGCCAAGCGGTCGCTGATTTCCTGTGTGTTTGCGGAGCCGGCTTTGGCAATGCGAGCAATGGTTTCTGCTGTTTGTTTTTCGAGTTCGTTCCAAGCGAGTTCGAGGGCTGATTCCGCCTGCTCTAGCTCAGTGATGCTGTTCTGAAACAGTGTGGCACTTTCAACTGGAATTTCAGGCATATTTTTGACACTTAGGCAAGTGTTACTTTTACAATTCAAAATTACAGCTTAAAAATTAAAAATATGGAATTTTATGTCAAATTATACATTTTTAACTTTTAATTTGTGCGCGGAGCCGATCGTTGTCGGCGGGCGGTGCTATTAAAGACTGCCACTAAAAGGGTAAGGCTAGCAGATCGATCGCCAATTGCGGTCGATGGATCTAAAACTCTCCTGGGCAAGGGTGTGGGCAGAAGCTGCCACTAAATATATTTTTGCACAGGGTTGTGGTTTGGGGGCGATCTAAAGGATATCGGCTTCGCGATCGCGAATCCTCCGCAGGGCGTTGCTTGTGCCGATCCCCACCTGTCTCAACTCAACGCGCTCGGACACAGTCTGGCGGGGGTTTAAACCCCTGCCAGACTGCGGGTTTGACCGACTTGTTGACACCAATGAAACCGCCCCAACCTACCAATAATCTCCAATCGGTTCGGTCAATAAAAAGCTAAAATAAAATATAAAGTTATTCAGTCTTTTAGGTCGCTTATGACTGCTGCTGCACCCTCTTCGATAAAAAACCAAACTCAGTACGAAGCCATTATCGGTCTCGAAACTCATTGTCAATTGAGTACGAATACTAAAATTTTCTCCAGTTCTTCTACAGAATTTGGCAATGCCCCAAATACTAACATAGACCCAATTTGTATGGGAATGCCTGGAGTGTTGCCAGTATTAAATCAAAAAGTGCTGGAGTATGCCGTGAAAGCAGGGCTGGCTCTCAACTGCTCCATCGCACCATACAGTAAGTTTGACCGCAAGCAATATTTCTATCCCGATTTGCCGAAAAATTATCAAATTTCTCAGTTCGATTTGCCGATCGCTACTAACGGTTGGCTAGAAATTGAACTGGTGGACGAGACGGGAAATTCTACTAGAAAAAAAATCGGTATCACTCGCTTGCACATGGAGGAAGATGCCGGAAAATTGGTTCACGGCGGCAGCGATAGGCTGAGCGGTTCTACTTATTCAATGGTGGATTACAACCGCGCCGGTGTGCCTCTAATCGAAATTGTTTCGGAACCGGATTTGCGATCGGGCGCGGAAGCTGCCGAATACGGTCAAGAATTGCGCCGGATCGTGCGCTACATCGGTGTTGGCGACGGGAATATGCAGGAAGGTTCGCTCCGGTGCGACGTGAATATTTCCGTGCGCCCCGTTGGCAGAAAAGAGTTCGGCACGAAGGTGGAAATTAAAAATATGAACTCTTTTAATGCGATCGAACGGGCGATCGATTACGAGATCGAGCGACAAATTCAAGCTTTGGAGAATGGCGAAACCATCGTCCAAGAAACCCGGCTTTGGGATGAAAACAAGCAGTGTACTTTCAGTATGCGGATTAAGGAAGGTGCCAGCGATTACCGGTATTTCCCGGAACCGGATTTGCCTCCGATCGAAGTTTCGGCCCAGCAATTGCAGGATTGGAAAGCTCAACTGCCGGAATTGCCGGCCCAAAAGCGCCATCGCTACGAAACCGAGCTCGCTCTTTCTCCCTACGACGCGCGGGTGCTGACTGACGACAAAGCGGTGGCTGAGTATTTTGAAAAATCGATCGCCGCCGGTGCTGTGGCTAAACAAGCTGCCAATTGGGTGATGGGCGATATTACTGCTTATCTGAAAAATGAAAAGCTGGCGATTGCAGAAATTCCTTTCCAACCGCAGGATTTAGCCGAACTGCTGGCGCTAATTGATGCCGGCACCATCAGCGGCAAAATCGCTAAGGATATTTTGCCCGAGTTGCTCGCCAACGGTGGTTCTCCTGGGAAGTTCGTAGAGAGCAAGGGTTTGATTCAAATTTCGGATACTGGGGCGCTCGATCGCGCGATCGATGCAGTTTTGGCCGCCAATCCCAAGGAGCTCGAACAGTACCGAGCCGGCAAAACTAAGCTGCTGGGCTTTTTTGTCGGCAAAGTGATGAAGGAGACGGGCGGCCGGGCCGATCCCAAATTGACCAATGAGCTGCTCGCGGCGAAACTTAACGGCCGGGCCTAAGCAATCGTTAAGGGGATTCTGTAGCGGATAGTGCGGCGGGCGATCGGTTTTCCCCGATCCCGCCCCCCTCTAGCTTTTCGCGCTGTATGATAACTTTATAATTAATATACATTTCTTTACGAGATCTTCACGTTTGAGGGTGTCACCCCTCATCCCGGTCGTGTTATATTGTGTTATGTAGATGCACCCTGATGGCAGAGAGAGTTACTTACGTAGCTCTCTCTTTTTTTGTCTTTTTTTTTGTCGGGCACGGGCCTGAAAATAAGGATGCGGGAGAGGGAGAGGGACAGATCCCTAACAGGTTTGACACTCTCAGGTCTAAAGACGCGATCGATTCTTGATTCATTGAGGCGATTTGCCGATACAGGATTTCTCTCTTCTTGAGTAGAGAGAAATCTCTCCACAAGCGTTACCTAGATTTAATCGAGAGGTTTCGGTCTGTCCGACCGTACCCATTCCCCTCAGGAGAGGATATTTCTAGCTGCGTTACGATCGCGATCTAGTACACAGCCACAATTACAGACGTGAGTACCTGTACTTAAACTTTTTTTGACCGTTCCGCAGTTACAGGATTCCTGGCTTGTTCCATTCGGCATGATGGCAATAGTTTTTCTTTCAAACACTTTGCCCAAATATTTCACCCACACTCGGAATTGATACCAAGAACCATCGTTAATTAACTTAGCTAGACAAGGATTTTTCACCATATTTTTTTTATATTCAAATCGACCTAAGCGATCGAGTCGTTAGACCTAGCGACGCACCCTGCAAGCTTAGGAATGAGAATTAAATAACTTCCACAAGTTTGTGGGATGGGCGTCCCGCCCGTCCAAAAAGGACGGGCGGG